>CALBTA010000046.1 GCA_937967755.1 uncultured Planctomycetaceae bacterium
CTTTCCTTCCGGTTCCATCCCACCGATGACGAAGACTTTGCCGTCTCGCGTTCCGACGCATAGCGCGCGGCGTTTGAAGGGCGGCTTGGCGACCGGCTTCCAGGCAGGTGTTTCGGCGGAGAGGTCCAGTGCGTAGGCATCGTCGCGCCAGATTGATTCATCGTCACCGCGCATCGCCCAGCCGCCGGCAACGAAGATGGTGTTGCCGACGAGTACTGCGTCGAATGACGAGCGGGCTGTCGGCATGTCGATGTCTCCTTCCCACTTGCCGGTCTTCAAGTTGAACGGCGAACAAGTCGCCACTGACCAAAGATCGTGATCGTCGCCTTCATCATTGCGGGCTTCGAACCCGCCGATGCGGTAGAGCCGGTCACCATGGGCGATCAACGCCAGGCCTTGCAGTTTCGGGCCAGTTGCGATCTTTTCCCATTGCTCCGGGTTCGACAGATCGAGCCGCAGCAATTCACCCGACTGACCGGCGTTGGAGTAATGGTGCGCCCTCCCATGATGCCCGCCGTACAGGTACAGCGCATCGCCCACCCGGTCGGCCCCGAAACTAGTAATCGCCTTGGGCAAGTCGGGCAGTTTCAGGCTTTCGCTGCTGGGCTTCACTTCGACAGTCTCCTCCGCCGTCACGGCAATGGGAAAGGTACACAGATAAAGAATAGTAATCGTGAGAGCGATGCGCTGGTTCATTGTCGCAGTCCCTAGATACGACGGACTTCCAAGGCCGTCGAATTACAAGTCGCATTGCACGACGGCCTCGGCAGACCGTTGAACCGTGCAACATAACTCAAGATTATACCAACCAAGACAAAAAGTACTGGAACTGCAAATACAGCACCGTGCCGCAGGCAATTAGGAGGTAGACAAACCGCAGTGCTGCCCACTGGTAGCCGACCGTGCCTTTCTTCCAGCTACTCCAGCCGTACGCTTTCATGTCAACAAACCAAGCAGGCGAGAAGACGCCCAGCGCCCACGCGAACAGCACGTAAACCGGAATGTTCGCGACCAACAGCACCCAAAACAGCCGCGACTTGTTGCGCTCCAGCGTTTGCCGATCCCTGTACTGCTGCTCGCGGTGGGCTTCGTGATAGCGGATGACCGCGTCGAACTGTTCGACCGGCAGCCCGGCTTCACGCGCCGCTTTCTGCCGGGCTTCCCCGAGGCTGATTTCGCCCGTCGCCTCGGCACGCGCCTTGTGCCAACGCCAACGGCTGTAGATTTCCTCAATCCGCTCTTCGTCCATATCCGGCGGAAGTTCGTCGCGCGATTGGGCAAATACCGTCGCGCAAAGCACCCCCAACATACAAGACAGCAACATCTTCAGCAGAATGCGAATGTTCATGGTGGCTGCCCTACCCCGGCGGCCACTTCATCGCCCGACCACCCAGGACGTGAAAGTGCAAGTGCGGCACGCTCTGCCCGCCATCGCTACCGATGTTCGTCACCACGCGATAGCCGTCGCCCAATTCCAACTCCGCGGCGAGTTGTTTGATGACCCAGAACATATGCCCGACGACGCCTTGATCTTCGTGCGAAAGATCGTCGACCGAGACGATTTCCTTCCGCGGAATGACCAGAATGTGCGTCGGAGCCTGCGGGTTGACATCGCGAAATGCCAGGCAGTGTTCGTCGTCGTGAACGATGTCTGCTGGAATTTCGCCGTCGATGATTTTCTTGAAAATGGTCTTCTCAGCCATGATGGCGTTCCCTTGATGATCGCGGCTGCTAGCTTGCGGGGAGACAGCAACTAAATGATTGTAACGCCGATGCCGATAGTAGATGAAGGCCGTCTGTAATTTCCCGCCTTTGCAATGCCTACCTGAACGTAAGCGGCCACCCCTTGTCCCCCCAATCGCGACGCTTGTGGAAAGGAATCCCCATGCGCCTAGTCGGAGCAGAGTTGAAGCTGAAGGTTTTCTTGTTGGCCGCTGCCGGATGCATCTTGGCCAGTGAAAGTGCGATCGCCCAAGGCGTTCGCGTCGTGCAGCAGAACGGCACGCAATTCGTCGAATCGACACAAACCGTGCGTCAGCCCGTTGCCAACACCAACGTGGAACGCCGGGAGCAAACGGTGTACCGCGAGGAGTACATCACGCAGATGAACGAGTCGCAGCAGACGTATTTGGCCCCCGTGACCGAATACCGCTGGGAGCCTCGCGTGCATGGGCGATTGAACCCGTTTCGCCCTCGAACGGTTGCTTACCACCTTGTTCCGCGTACCCGTTGGGAACCGCGCACGCATACGGTTCGCACGCCCGTGACGACCCGGCAGCTTCGCCCTGAAACACAAGTGGTCGAGATTCCGCGTCGCGAGCT
>CALBTA010000047.1 GCA_937967755.1 uncultured Planctomycetaceae bacterium
TGTAGGCGGTTTGTGGATCGGCGTAGCAGTAGTTGCGCTGGTGCGGCGCGGGAGCGGAATAGCCAGCGACAATTCCGGTGCGAAAACTGCTGTAGTTGCCCGTTAACGATAGCTCGACATGGCCGAAGGGAGAAGGGAAAAGTTTCGCCAATTCGAAGTCGATCGTGGCCCGCTTGATCCCGCTTAGCGAATTTCGCCCCGAATTGAACGCACCCATCACCGAACTATACGACCAGTGACCATTCTCGCTCATCTTGCAGGAAAGCCCTTGCAAGATCGACATCTGCGACTTGTAGCCCTCCAGCGCGGCAAGCCAAGCGGGTAATTCGTGGTTTGCCAAGTCGACTTCCAACGCTTGCTTCTTCTCATCGCGCGCCTTCTCTTGTTCGGAAAAGGTCGGCAACGCAACTTCGCCCGGGCGAACCCCGTTAGACTTGCGGATAAACACGAACCGGCGAGAACCCAGGTTAGCCGCTTCGGCAGCGGCGAGCGGGCGAAGCGACGAGGCAGCGGCTAACGCCCCGGCGGTCAACGCGGAAGTTTGCAGGAAATCTCGTCTGCTATTGGTCATGGCTGGTTCTCAGTTGCCTTGCGGTAGATGAATGAATCAGAGGTCAGCAGCGACACGATCAGTTCATCGAAGCTGCCGCCGCTTTCGACATATGCTCTATCCGCATCGATGAGGGTCTTGGAATCGGAAAGCATTTCATTCCGCCCCATGAAGTATCGGAATGCGTGGCGGATGATCGATTGTCGTACTAGATCGGACTTCGCAAGCCGATCGATCAAGTCCAGCGCATCGGACACTTCGCCATCCAGTTTGTCGTTGCCCGTTCCTTTCAAGTGGCCGCGCGCGTCAACCGGCAGCGTTTTGTAGATGTCACGAAGATCTTCGTGCGGTGCGCCTTTGTCTTTGACTTTCTCAATTAGATTCTCCGGGTACTCCAGGCGTTCTTCGGTGCGGTAGCGGCCGAAGTCGTCGTACATCTCAAACGGTAGCCCCAGCGGGTTCATCTGCTGGTGGCACTTCATGCAGTATTCGTTGTTCGTCTTCGCATCCAGGCGTTGCCGCAAGGTCTTGTGCGGGTCTTCGGGAATCACCGCGTCGACCGTGATCGGCAGATCAGAGATGGTTCCAGCGAGCAGTTTTTCGCGAATCCATTTGCCACGATGGATGGGGTCGGTCTCGGTGTTTTGGGCATGTGCGATCAGCCAGGCCGGGTGGGTCAGCATGCCTTTGCGGTGATCGACCTTGGCGGGCTGGACCGGCGGATAATTCCAACGGGTCATGTCGATGCTGAAAAACTTAGCGACTTCCGGGCTTTGCATCCGCCCGCCTAGACGTGACGGGGCGTTGGCCATTCCATGCGCAGGAAACGAGTTGTACGGAGCGGCCGCCGTTTGGCCTTTGTCGAGCCGCAACGTGAAACTGGCCATCTGCGTCTTGAACGCATTCAATGGGTTGTAACGCCGGTCCTTCTCCAGCCGATTCACATCAATGCCGCGCATCTTGACTTTCGCAATGAACTCTTTGTGCTCGGCCAAATTCTCCGAATCGAAGTCTTCCCAGCCCTTGTCCTTGAAGTAGTCGTAAATCTTGCGAATCCGATCCGAAGCGGCCTGCATCGCCTCATTATCGCCGGTATGGAAAACGTAGAACTCGTCGGTCGTCAGCAATTGCTCGAAGACATTCTGGTCCTTCTCAACGATGTATTCCACCAGCCGATCCGCCTCGGTCACCAATCGCTGCTTTGCCGCATCGTAGTTCGCCCCGAAACGTTTGTTGTCCTTAAAAATCGGCAACAGTTTCGGGTAGCCAAAAAATTCGCGGAAGAACCGCAGTTCACGAATTGGCATGTTGGTGACGTTGCCAATGTCGTTGGGGCGGTTGACCGATTCGTCGATCACGTAGAACTGATCGCGCCGGGCGAGCAAGCGGCGGACTTCGCGCTCGTAGTCGTCGCACGTGTTCAGGCGGTTTTCTCTGGCCGCCGTCACAAGTTCAGGGTCGGGGCTGCTGTCGGTAAGCGCGTAAGCGATGGCGTAACTGGCATCGCGGGGCGACATCATCCTTCGTCCATGCTCATCCGCTTCGCCTTGGCCGAACTCGCTACGGTAAACGAATTCCGTGTTAAGAATCAGCGTCTGGATCAACTTCTCAATTGCCGACTGATTGCCAAGGCTGCTGATGTATGAATTCGTCAACGCCGCGTACTCGCTGGCTTCTTCGGCCGTGGGCGGGCGTTCCAAAATCTTGACGAACAACTGCTCGACCAGCGCGGTGACCAGTCCATCGCTGGGCGGACCCGCGGCGGTGCGGGCTTGCTCGAACTCAGCTTCCCATTGCGCAAGGCACTTGTCAATGATAGTGTTGAAACGCTCACCTTGCTCGCGATGCCGCAAGATCGCCTGGGTGATGGCTTGCATTTCAGCTTCAGCGGGCGGGCGATACTCGATCGGCCTGTGCTTTTCCTCATAGCGGTGCTGCTTAATTTGCCCGCGAAGTTCTTCCATGTAGTTGTTCAGGAATGTGATGCGGGCTTGAAGTTTCCGCTCGTTGTGGCCGTGGTTGAACCACTCTCGCTCGCACTTCTCAATGAGCTGCGCGTCGGTTTGCCCTTCCTGGCGATGCCGCCGCATCGAGCGGAAAATGAGTATGACTTCCTGCGCCCCCGGATTCGCGGCATGGTACGGTGCCTTCTTGACCGACCCATCGTTGGGGATCGGTTCGGGTACTTCGACGCGCACAAACTCCGGCAATAGCGCCTCGTGTTCAGATTGGTAAATATCTGCCAGAACTTGCTGAATATGCTGGTTGAGAAAATTCTCGCGCGAAGCAAGCGTCGCTCTGTGCTGATGCTCAAGCGACATGATCTCGTTGATCGCGGGCACGTAACGCGTGTCTCGACCGGCCAGATACATCATGTACGTGGCGGCCTCCTTGACGTTGGTCAGCAT
>CALBTA010000048.1 GCA_937967755.1 uncultured Planctomycetaceae bacterium
CGGCAGCACCAGCGTGGAGCAGTTAACCGCTTCGGCCGTCGACGCCGGCAAGCCGCTGTGGCAAGTGCTGAAAGACCGCCGGCGGTTGGGTGCGGTCAGCGACAAGGCTGCGTCCTCGGTGATCCGATTCGTCGATACGCTGCGACCGTTGCAAGAGGCGTTTGGCGATCTGGCGTCGAAAAAGACGAAGTCGAAGTCGGCGATTTCATCCTTGGTGACGCAATTGATCGAAGGGGTCAACTACCGTAGCGAAATCGATCGTCAGTACGACAAGGAAGAAGACCGCCAAAGCCGTTGGCAGGCCGTGGAAGAGGTGGTCAACGCCATCGGGCAGTATGAAAACAAAGCCCGCCGCCCGACATTGAAGGGCTTCCTCGACGAAATTACCCTCGCCGGGCGTGACATGGATACGGACAAGAACGACAAGCTCTCCCGCGCGATCGTGCTGATGACGATGCACGCCGCCAAGGGATTGGAATTTCCGCACGTTTATATCGTCGGAATGGAAGAGGGGCTGCTGCCGCATCACCGCAGCGTCGCCGCCGACGGCAAAGCCATTGAGGAAGAACGCCGGCTCTGCTACGTCGGCGTCACCAGGGCGATGGAACGGCTGACCCTTTCGCTTTCGCTCACCCGGATGAAATGGGGCAGAGCGCGTGACTCGATCCCAAGCCGGTTTTTATTCGAACTGACCGGACAGGCCGAGAAAGCGTAGCTGAATTTACCAAAATTCAGATACCCGTAAATTGAGAAATCGCACGGCGGAATTTTGCAATTTCCGCTACGGTGCTTCCCAAAATCCGCGACGGTCCCCAACACCTCTTGCCAACATGAGCAAAGGTTGATATTTCTTCTTTCACTTCGCGCGTTGATGTACGCAAACTTTAACCCTTGTCAAGTTCTTCCATGAATTTCGCGGGAAAAACTTGGGGAAAAATGGAATTTTTTCGGCAGTGAAACATCGGAAATTTGCCGATGACTTTGCTGTCCCAACGTGGTTTGGAAAGTAGAATACATAGCAGCCATTTAAGGCTATCAAGCTCCCACGTTCGCATTCGGCAGAGGGACCAATAATTAGCGTTGGCCGGTGTGATCAAAAGGCTTGTGCAACAGCACGCCTCACGCCCGTCATTCTCGCAGCGAGCTCCGCTCGCCGCAATCGAACGGGAGTTTGAAATAACGCAACCGCGGCTTGATCATTCAGGCCGCGGTTGTTTTTGCGCGCGTGGAATTTGGCCCGCGAATCTCGCGAATTTGCTCGAATGAGAAAACAACTTCCTCGAACGAATTGCAACTTGAGTTTTGAAGAGCCGCCTTTCTCTTTCGCGCGTATCCGTGTGATTCACGGGCCAGTCTGCGATTCGGTTCGGTATGATGTTGGAATGGCCAAAGTACGAAAGACAACCCGGCGGCAGTTTCTTTCCGGCGCGGCGGCTGTGGAAGCGGTTGGCGATTTGACGCATGGGATCGCCGTGGAGGCTCGCGCCGGTAAGTTCAAACAACCGCCCACTTCCCAGCCGCGTGAAACGTACCTGGTGCAGTTCGCCCGCACGGCGATGGCTTGCGAGTTTCAGATCTTCTTGACCGCCGATCACCCGCCCTTTGCGCCGCAGGCGGCCATTTCGGCCCTGGACTTGGTGGATCACCTGGAAGAACAGATGACGGTCTATCGCGAAGATAGCGAGTTGTCGGCGATCAACCGGCAAGCCGTTGCTGGCGCGGTCGAAGTGGAATCGCGACTGTTCGAATTGGTGCAGCGTTGCGCCTGGCTTTACGACGAAACCGCCGGAGCGTTCGACATCACCGCCGGCCCGCTGTCGAAGGTTTGGGGCTTTTTTCGCCGGGAAGGCAAGCTGCCGGGGGAGGATGATATTCAGTCCGCGCTCGATCTGGTCGGCACGGAGAAATTGACGCTCGATGCCAACGGTGAAACCGTTCGGTTTGCCCGCGACGGAGTCGAAATGAACTTGGGCGGCATCGGAAAGGGCTACGCGCTGGACCGGGCGGCGGCTTTGCTGCAATCGGAAGACGTCGAAAACTTTCTGTTCCACGGTGGGCGAAGCAGCGTTCTGGCGCGCGGCAGCCGAGTGCCCAGTGACGCGGAGAACAACCCCTGGACGGTCGGCATCGGGCATCCCCGCCGGCCGGACCGCCGCCTGGGCTTGCTGGTGCTGCACGACAAGGCGATGAGTACTTCCGGCACGGCAACACAATCTTTTCATCACGCAGGAAAACGGTACGGTCACATTCTCGATCCGCGAACCGGTCGGCCCGCTGAGGGTGTGCTATCGGTGACAGCGCTGTGTGACGATGCGGCGCTGGCCGACGCCCTTTCGACCTCCTTCTACGTCCTCGGCGTGGAGAAGACGGAAGAGTTTTGCCAACGCCACCCCGAAGCGTCGGCGCTGGTCGTTTTGCCAACGAAAAGTGCGCAGCAAGTCGAAGTCGTTTCCATCAACATGCCCGAAGGGGCTTGGGAAGCGTTGTAGTAGTGGGGCTTCTAGCCACCGCGGCTACTGCTACGGTGGGTAGAAGCCCCCGCTACGAAGTGAATTCGCCTGCCGCGCTGGGTCGATGTTGGGTAGAATAGACACGTCCCTCAGATTCATTCAAGAAAGCAAATCATGCGTGGTTTCATCTTCTGCCTTTCCACACTGATTGCTTGCAGCGCGACCTTTTCCAACATAAACGCGCAGGAAGATAGCGGCAGTTTGCCGGCGGAGTTGGGCTGGGTGAAGTTCCGTATCACCGCTGGGCGATTGCAAGTTGTCAACGCCCAATACCGCGAAAGCAAGACGATGGAGGCGGGCAACCCGCTGGTAGGTTCGTCGGAAACTTTCCGACTGAACGTTTCATCGCAATCGGCGACGGTACATTACCGGTTGGCTTCTCCAGAACAAACGTTAACGGTGGATTTCGACGCTCCCAATTCGGTGATCATCGAGTGGACCGCCGGCAAGGAGCCATCGGAAGAGCCGCTGGCAACTATGAAATACACCCAGGGTAGTGACGGGAAGGTACAACTGCTCGTAAGCGACGGCGGCCGAATCCGAACTCATCAGGCCGAGAGCTTCTGGCATTTGGCCTTGGTGGCACGCGAGGATGTAGAGCAACAACTGCTTCCGATCCTGACTTCGCTTCGCCCCGGTTGGCAAATTGAGCAAACTGCCGCCGGCGTTGAAGATGCGCTCATCCGCCTGGCTGCCAGTGACGACCTTCCCGATAGGGCACGCTGGAAACAGCTTGTCGGTCAATTGGGCAGCAGCAGCTTTCGCGAGCGCAGAAGTGCCCAGCGCCAACTCCGCGAAGCCGGGCCGGCGGTCGTCGCTTATTTGAATTCGCTGCCGGCCGATTCACTCGACCCCGAGCGGCGGGCGCGGGTTGAACGCTTGATCGAGTCTCTTTCGACTTCGGCCGACGACACGCCCGACCGCATCGCCATGTGGCTGATCGACGACCCGCTGGCTTGGGTTTCCGTGCTGGAAAGCGACGACATGGGGCATCGACAGACGGCAAAGAAACAGATTGAGAAATTGCTGGACCGGGAGATTGAGTTTGACAGCGATGCTGATGAAGGCGTGCGGAATCGGCAAATCGAGAAGTTACGATCTGAGTTGTAAGGCGTCGTTTCTTGACACACGGATTGATATTGACGGTGAGAATTACTCGTCCTCGTCTTCTCGTACCGATGGGTGTGTCAGGCTTCCGGCATCAAGTACGAGAAGACGAAGTCTCTGAAAGCTGATAGCTGCCGTCATGTCTTCCGAAAAAAGCAACGCTATCGTCTTGCGAACGATCGACTTCAGCGAGACGAGCCTTGTGGTCACATTGCTGACCGAAGACTTCGGCAAGGTGTCGGCCTTGGCGAAGGGAGCGCGGCGGCCGAAGGGGCCGTTCGATGCTGCCCTTGACCTGCTCTCAATCTGTCGCGTAGTGTTCATCCGCAAATCGTCTACCAGCTTAGACTTACTGACGGAAGCAAAACTCGATCGGCGTTTTCGCGCGGCCTCGGGCAACCTGGCGGCGCTCAACGCGGGATACTACGTGGCGGAAATGCTGCGCGAGTTGACCGACGACCACGATCCGCACCCGAAGTTGTTCAAGCTGGCATGCGAAACGCTCATCGAACTTGATTCCGTCGCGGCGGGGCAGAACCAACAGGTGATGCGACGCGTATTACGTTTCGAGATGGTGGCCCTGCGCGTGTTGGGACATTTGCCTGCGTTTGACGATTGTGTCGGTTGCGGGAAGAAGGTCGGCGCAGCACCGCGGGTGTCATTCGGGCTGATCGCGGGCGGGGTGCTGTGCGACGGATGCCGCCAAGGCAAACGGCAGGTTGCTAGCGTGTCGGCGGCGGCAATTGGGGCGATGCGAAGTTTTGCGGAAGAAGAACAAACAGACAACGACTTCAAAATGCCCCCGGCCATCGCCGGCGAACTGCGGGGGCTGTTGAACCGGTACATTTGCAATTTGCTTGGCAAACGGCCCAAGACACAGAAGTTGCTTGAGGCGATTAAGTAGTACGACGGTCTTCCAAGGCCGTCGGAGAGGGTTGCGCGACGGCCTTGGAAGACCGTCGTACGGAAGCACAGACAAGGACGTCAATAATGCGACATGTTTGCATATTCTTCGCGGCCGCGCTGGCGTTAGCGGCAACCGGCTGCCAAACCGCCTCGCCGCGGACGGCTTCGACCGCCAACTCATCGGAACGCGGCATTCTCGCCCGGGCGCGCCCGCGCGTCGTCAGCGACGGGGTCAGCCGAGCGCTCGGCCGGG
>CALBTA010000049.1 GCA_937967755.1 uncultured Planctomycetaceae bacterium
CACGCCAGAATACCACGACCACCGACCTCGCGCAAGCACCCGCTGCGCTCGTCGCGGATTACTGCCCCTACCAGCAACACAGTGAAATATTTTTAGCGGCAAAGCCGCGACAGCATATGGCTGCGGGCGTCAGCCCGCAGAAGCCGTGCGAACCGTTCGCCCAGCCGCGAAGCGGCGACAGCAAGCGCGAAATTGACTCCGCACCATTTGCTGCCGCCGCTTCGCGGCTAACCTTTGCTGGACCTAATCCAACGGCTGACGCCGTGGGCTATATGCTGTCGCGCCTTCGCCGCTAGGTGGTGGCCCTGGGGATTCCCTTTTGACAATCTAGGTGTCGATCACCGCGACCTTGCCGGGGAGCGGGGCAGGTATTCACCACCACCCGACTTTTTTCTGGAAAAGTGGCCGAGTTTTAGAGGGAGAATTTTTAGAAAAATTTCCACCCTGGTGAAAAACCCCGAGGGCACGTAGCGGCAAGCTGCCAGCTTGGCGGCTGAAACGGCTGGCTTCGGCTCACGCCCGGATGCTTGTGACAGCCTGGGGCGGATAGACAATCCTCCCTACTGCGATTCTGGGCCGTCGACGGCGAACATAGCCCACCAGTTCACAAGGTGGCAGCTTGTGACTACGTAGCCAAAGCGTGACATACGCCGGCGTTGTTCTAATTGCAGGGTGAAATCGATTGAATTCGCCCCACGCGTCGTTCACAATGTGAGGATTGCCGATTCCAGCAGTTCCGTGACGTATTCAACGAACTTTTGAGCACCATTCACTTTTTGGGGAGCCCCATCATGCAACGCCAATTCATCATCCTTGCCGCTGCCTGCGTTGTTTCGCTGGCTGCGCTGACCACTTCCACCAACGTTGCCATGGCCGATGACCCGGTAGTCGGCGCGGTGGAAGTTGTAAAGTCCGATTCGTTCATGTGCCGCAAATTGGCGCTCAACCCGGACGACACCGCCCAGCACGGCTACGTAAAAGAGCTGACCGCCCCCAAAGGCAAGGCGTTTCTAGTGGTGTGGGCCCGGCTAAAACTGAAGTTCGCCAAGAACGAAGATGACGAAGACGCGGTTTATATCGCGGATGAGCATATGTCGCTGAAGGATAGCAAGGGAAACCTCAGCCACATCGTCGGCACCTGCACGCGCGACGGGCGGTTCTACGATACCAGCGGCTGGCTCAGCCATTACAAGGAATATCTCGACGGGGACGAAGTTGAATACAATCCGGTTTTCGTCGTGGCCGAAGGCGAGCAGGAGTTTACTTTGCAACTGGCCAGTTCCAGCCACAAGTTCACCGCGCCGATGAACGTCGCCGAGACGATCGACCGCACCGCCGCGGCTGATTTTAAAATCGACGAAGTAAAAGTCATCGACAGCCTCAGCGACATCGTCGAACTTCGTCAATATGAAGATAACGAAGTGAAGGGCGTGAACGAACAGATCCTCTCGCCTTCGACGAAGTTCCTCGCCGTGAAGATCATCATCAAGCCGAAGGCCTCCAACGACAGCGATGGCGGCTTCTATGTCTACTCCAGCCACTTCGGCTTGCGGTACGGCAAGCAGGTTTACGTCACCCCGATCGGCCACTACGACGGCAACCGCTTCTACGACGGCGGCACCGGCGAAGGGGGCGAGGCCGACGCCGCTGGCGAATACCGCGCCGAAGTGATGCACCTGGTCTTCCCGCTGCCCGGCAAGCTAACCGCGTTCCGCGGGCTTTACCTGATGCAGGAGTTCGGCGGCGGAGCGATTCCTTCGAGCTAACCCGAAAGGAGTTGGGTGCATGGAACAGTGGTGGGCGACGATCGAAGCGGCATTCCCGTTGGACATGCTGCTGCGGCTGACGCTCGCCAGCGTTGCCGGGGCTTTATTGGGTTGGGAGCGTGAACGCCGCGACAAGCCCGCCGGGCTGCGAACCCACATGATGGTTTCCCTCGGCGCGGCCGCGTTCATGATTCTCTCGCTTGACTACGTGGCGACCGATACACAGCAAGAGGCCCTGCGGCTCGACCCGACACGCGTCATCGCCGGCATCATTGGCGGCGTCGGGTTCCTCGGGGCCGGGACGATCATCGAAGCCCGAGGCAACGTTCATGGCATCACCACCGCCGCCGGTATCTGGGTTGCCGCCGCGGTCGGCACGGCCTGCGGAATGGGAATGTATGGCGTCGCTTTCACCTCGGTCTCTCTTGCTGTGATGATCCTAGTCGTCTTTGGCTGGCTAGGGCGGTCGTTCTTTCGTTCGAGGACTCCTGAGCGTGAATAAGGCAATGTCTACAAACCTCAGCGGCAAAAAGTTCCTCATCTTCGTGGGCGATATCTATGAAGACTTGGAACTTTGGTACCCGAATCTGCGGCTGATTGAAGCGGGTGCCGAGACGGTACTGGCCGGACCAGAAGCGGGCGTGACCTATGCCGGGAAGAATGGCTATCCCTGCGTGAGCACCGCGGCAATTGAAGACCAAAGCGCCGCGGACTTCGACGGTGTCATTTGCCCCGGCGGCTTCATGCCCGACAAGTTGCGGCGTGATGAAAAGGTGTTGCAACTGATTCGCGACTTCGACGCAGACAAAAAGTTGATCGCGGCCATCTGCCATGGCGGCTGGATGCCAATTTCGGCGGGGGTCTACAACGGCGTTCGCGTGACCGGTTCGCCCGGCATCAAAGACGACCTGGTCAACGCCGGAGCCATTTGGGAAGACGCCGCCGTGGTGATCGACCGCCACCACGTCACCAGCCGCAAGCCGGACGACTTGCCCAATTTCATGCAGGGTATTTCCCGCGTGGTGGGAGGTTAAGATATGTCCTGCCGTTCTCTCTAATTGCAAATTCCACTTCAGCGAGATTCTCGATGGCGCACCGAAATCACTTTCGTAGCTTTGTCTGTTTCGCGGTTCTTTTTGCGTATCTACTTTGCGGAACAACCTCGCCTCTCGCCCAAGACAATTCGACGTTCGGCAAACAAGTCAGCGAAGCCGGCATCAAGCATTCCTTCCTGGTCACCGGCGCAATGACCGCGATCATCAGCGAAGACAATCAAATCACTTGGCAAACCAAAGGCCGCTCGCGGGATGGCTTCGTGCTGCCGGGCGGCAATGTGCTGGTTTCGCACTACACCGAAGTGAAGGAGTACACGCGCGACGGTGAAGTGGTCTTCAACTACAAACTGGCCGCGCCCAACAAAGAGATGGGTTCGGCAGTTCGGCTGGAAAATGGCCGCACGCTGATCGTCGAACGCGGGCCCAAGCCGCGGCTGTTGGAAGTTGATGCCGACGGCGAAGTACAGGTAACTATTCCCCTTCAACCAGACACCGACAACGCCCACATGCAAACCCGCATGGCCCGCAAGTTGGAAAATGGCAACTACCTTGCCCCGCACCTGCTCGGCTTTGCGGTGAAAGAGTACCAGGCGGACGGCAAGGTCGTCCGCACGATTCGCACCGACCTGGAAGTACTCGGCGGTCGCCCGGCAGAGAACTGGCCGTTCACCGCGATTCGATTGAAAAACGGCAACACGTTGGTCAATTTGACCCACGGCAACAAGACCGTCGAATTCGACGACGAAGGCAAAGTCGCCTGGCGGGTCGACAACTCCGATGTCGATGGCCGCTTCGCCGACCCGTGCGGCGGCCAGCGGCTGGCCAACGGCAACACCGTGATTTGCAGCTACGGCCAGCGCAAACCGAACATGGCCAAGGCGTTTGAAGTGACGGCCGACAAGAAAGTTGTTTGGGAGTACATCAACCCCAAGCTCGGCGGCATTCATGAGATTCATGTGCTCACAACGAATGGCGAACCAGTCGCGTGGCCGCCGCTGAAGTGACCGCAGGGCACGTCGAGGTAGCCGAATGAGAACGCCCATCTTCGTCATTTGCTCATTTCTTCTTTGCGCGGGAGTTGCGGATCTATCGGCGACCGAACAACCCA
This sequence comes from uncultured Planctomycetaceae bacterium, assembly GCA_937967755.1. Taxonomy (GTDB): domain Bacteria; phylum Planctomycetota; class Planctomycetia; order Pirellulales; family Pirellulaceae; genus CALBTA01. The sequence goes on from CALBTA010000049.1 coordinate 3,930, forward strand.
ACGTCCTGCTCATCGTCGTCGATGATCTGAACGATTGGGTCGGTTGCCTCGGCGGGCATCCGCAAACGAAGACGCCGAACATCGACCGCCTGGCGCAGAGCGGGTTGTTCTTCACCAATGCCTATTGCCCTGGGGCTTCGTGCAACCCTTCGCGGACCGCGATGATGACCGGCATCGCGCCGCACAAATCGGGCCTGTACAGCAACAACCAGCCGATGCGCAAGGTGTTGCCCGACGCTGAGATCATGCCGAAGTATTTTTCCCGGCACGGCTATTGGTCCGCCGGAGCCGGAAAGATACTGCACTACTTCGTCGACCGCCCTTCGTGGGATGCCTATTACCCGAACGTTCAGAAAGAGAACCCGTTTCCGCGAACGCTTTACCCGAAGAAACGCCCGCTATCGCTGCCGTGGGCAGGCGATTGGATGTACCGCGAGACCGATTGGGGGCCGCTCGACGCGACCGACGAGGAGTTCGGCGGAGATTGGCTGGTGTCGAAGTACATCGGCGAGCAGCTCCGCAAGGAACATGACAAACCGTTCTTCCTGGCCTGCGGCATCTATCGGCCGCATGAACCTTGGTTCGTGCCGAAGAAGTACTTCGACCCGTTTCCGCTGGACGAAATCAAGATGCCGCTCGGTTGGAAGGAAGACGACCTGGACGACCTTCCGCCGCTGGGGCAAGAGATTGGCCGCAACCGTTACCTGGCACACATCAAGAAGCACGGACAATGGCGGCAGGGCGTGCGGGGTTACCTCGCTTCAATTCATTTCGCCGACGCGATGATCGGGCGAGTGCTCGACGCGCTCGATGAAGGCCCGCATCGAGATAACACCGTCGTCGTACTATGCAGCGACCATGGCTGGCATCTTGGCGAAAAGGAACACTGGCAGAAATTTACTGGCTGGCGGGTCTGCGCCCGCGTGCCGTTAATCGTTCGCGTACCGAAGAACACGACCGCCCTTCCCGCTGGAACACCTGTCGGCGGGCGATGCGATCGGCCGGTGAATCTGCTCGATCTGCTCCCCACACTCATCCAACTTTGCGGCCTTCCGGCGAAGAACAACAACGATGGCCGCAGCCTTCTGCCGCTGCTGAAAGACCCAACAGCCGATTGGCCCCACGCTTCGCTGACTCATTTAGACCGGCCCGGCAACTACGCGATCAGCCAACAGCGCTGGCGCTACATCCACTACTTTCGCGGCGGCGAAGAGTTGTACGATATCGAAAACGACCCGCACGAATGGACCAACCTGGCCAGCGACCCGAAACAAGCCGAGCGCCTAATCGAGTTCCGCAAACTCGCGCCGGCGGAGATGAAACCGAAACCGGAAATCGCAAACTGACATTCACTTCCTATTGTCAACAAGCCAATGGAAGCTAACGCCCACACCATCCGAAAGATTCTGCATTCTGGGGATCAATATTTGATTCCTTTCTTTCAGCGCAATTACAAGTGGTCGCGACAACATTGGGAACGATTGCGTACCGACATTTGGGTGCTGGCCAATGAGGAAGTGCCGTCACACGCGACGGCGAATATCCACTTCTTGGGCCCGATGGTCTGCACAGCAATCCACACAGTTCCCGGCCAACCTCCCGCCTATCAATTGATCGATGGGCAACAACGCCTGACCACGTTGACCGTGTTGCTCGCGGCGCTGCGCGACGTGTCCCGCGAAAAGGGCGAAGAGAAACTTGCCAACAAAATTCACGATGATTGCCTGGTGCATCGCAATGAGGAAGACTTGCAGCGATACAAAGTTGTGCCGCGGATCGGCGACCGGGATGCGTTGATCGGTGTGATCGAGGGCGATGTGGCCGAAGAGTTTCGACGGTATAGCCTAGTGCAAGCATGGAAGTTCTTCCAGCAGCACATCCGCCGCTTCGTCGCTAAGGGAGATCCTGCCCAGCGGTTGCAACGCTTGTTTTCCGTCATCGCCGATCAGCTTTCGCTGGTGGTCATTACGCTCAACTCAGAGAACCCTTACGAGATTTTCGAGAGTTTAAACTCCACCGGGCTGCCGTTGGCCGAAGCCGATTTGATTCGCAACTACCTGTTCATGCAGATTGACCTCGACAAGCAGCAGCAGTTTCACGACGCCCACTGGAAGCCCTACGAAAAGATGTTCGACCAGACCGCCGACTACCCGGCGGTCAATCCCACACTGTTCTATCGCAACTACCTGATGCGCGGCGGCAGTTATGCACGCGCGAAGACGACATTCCTGGAATTCAAACAGCAACACACCGACAGCGGGCTGACGCCGCAGCAGTGCGTCGACGATCTGCGGCGATACGCGAAATTTGAACTCTACCTACGCCGGCCGGCCACGCATCCTGACGCCGATATCGCTCGAAGTTTGGCGGAGATCGACTTGTTGGAGATTACCACAGCGCACCCTTTACTACTGAATCTGCTCCAGCGGCATGACCGAAGCGAGTTGAGCAGCCAGGCGCTGTTGAACTGCCTGGCCGACCTTTCCAGCTTCGTCTTGCGGCGATCGATCTGCGGCGAGTCGACGCGGGCGTATGGGCGTTGGTTTGTCGAAGCGATCAAGACGCTGCGCGATGACCCGGTCGAGAACCTGCGCGGCTATTGGGCCAACCGGGGGTGGCCGGACGACGCGGCGTTCAGTTCGCGGCTGATCGAGTTTCCTGTCTATCGACGGGAGTCGAAGAAGTGCCGGCTGATGCTTGACCGCTTGGAATTTGCCGCCAACCCCAAGGAGTCGCCGGATGCAAGTCAGTTGACAATCGAACATGTCATGCCGCAGTCGGTCAGCGATTCGCCCAATGGGCACGCGTGGCAAAAGATGCTGGGGGATGATTGGCAGGAAGTTCATGACCGTTGGCTGCATACCATCGGCAACCTTTCCCTGACGGGCTATAACTTGCCGCTGGGCAA
>CALBTA010000050.1 GCA_937967755.1 uncultured Planctomycetaceae bacterium
CGATCCGCTCCGATGGCCGCGCCTGCCGAAAAATCAACCGTCACCGTAGCCCTGTTGGGTAACCCGAACACGGGCAAGTCGACATTGTTCAACGCGCTGTGCGGGTTGCGGCAACGGGTGGGGAATTACCCGGGCGTCACGGTTGAGAAGAAGACCGGGCGGATGAAAGTTGACGGTGGCGAATTCACGATCGTCGATCTGCCGGGAACCTACAGCCTCGCCCCGCGTTCGCCCGACGAGATGGTGGCGGTCAACGTGTTGCTGGGCCGGCGCAAAGACACGCCCGCTCCCGATGCGGTGTTGTGCATTGTCGATGCGAGCAATCTGGAGCGAAACCTTTACCTGGTGAGCCAGGCGCTGGAGTTGGAGTTGCCGCTGGTAGTCGCGCTGAACATGACCGACGTGGCGAGCGAGCGCGGCATTCGCATCGATGCCGAGCAACTTTCCAAGCGGTTGGGCGTGCCCGTTGTCGAGATCGTCGCCAATCGCAAGGCAGGGTTGGCCACGCTGAAAACGGCCATCGCCAAGGCGGCCGAAGGTTCCGCGGCTGCACGCAAAAGCCCGTTTTCGGACGAGTTTCAAAACGAAGTGCGCTCGCTGGAAGCGAAGATCGCTCTGCCGGGCACCCACTGGCCCCGCGCGCTGTCGGCAGGGGTGATGGTGGCCACAAGCGGTTTGCTCGGCCCGCCCGGGCTGCCGGGCGAAACCGATGCGGTGCTTAGCGAAGTGCGGGCGGCCCGCGAGCGACTGCAAGCCGCGGGGCAACCGGTTCCCGCCGTTGAGGCGATGGCTCGGTACGCTTGGATCGCCGATACGCTTAAAGGCGTTGTGCAGCGCCCCAGCGAACGGCCGGCAACGCTTAGCGATAAAGTTGATCGGGTCCTCACGCACCGGCTGTGGGGAACGCTGATCTTCATCGCGATCATGGTCGTGGTGTTTCAATCGGTGTTCAGTTGGGCCGGCCCGCTGATGGATGGGGTGGAATGGATCTTCGGCAAGGCCAGCGACCTGGCCGTGGCGATGATTCCTGAAGGGATGCTGCAATCGCTGGTGGTCGACGGCATCATCGCCGGCGTCGGCGGCGTGTTGGTTTTTCTGCCGCAGATTCTGATCCTGTTTGTGTTCATCGCAATCCTGGAAGACTGCGGCTACATGGCCCGGGCTGCCTACTTGATGGACCGGCTAATGTCGCCGATCGGGCTGTCGGGAAAATCGTTCATCCCGCTGCTATCGTCGTTCGCGTGTGCCATCCCCGGTATCATGGCCGCAAGGGTGATTGAAAACCGCCGCGACCGGCTGATCACGATTCTGGTCGCGCCGCTGATGAGTTGCAGCGCCCGTCTGCCGGTTTATACGCTGTTCATCGCCGCGTTCATTCCCGCGACTGCGCTGGTCAGCGTGGGCGGGATCCCGTTGCTCGGCACGCAAGGCGTCACGATGCTGGCGATGTATTCGATCGGCGTGGTCACCGCGGTCCTGGTCGCGTTTATCCTCAAGAAGACCCTGCTCTGCGGAGCGACGCCGCCGTTCGTGATGGAACTTCCCAGTTACAAATTCCCCAGCCTGACGACGGTCGCGACGCGGGTTGCCCAGCGCGGTTGGGCGTTCGTCCGCAGGGCCGGAACGATCATCTTCGCGGTGGCGATTCTGGTTTGGGCGGCCAGCTACTTCCCTCGCAACGAACAGTTGGAGATTGACACGAGGGCAAAATTCGCAAGCGAACTGGCGGCCATCGATGAGCAGATCGCCAGTCTGGAGGCCGAAGGCGCGATGTATCCGCCCGCGGCCGCCGAATCGTTGAACGAAATGCGCGGCGAGATGGAATCAGAAATCGAGAACCGCGTCGCCAGCGCTCATTTAGAGCAGAGCTACCTCGGCCGGGCTGGCCACCTGATTGAACCGGCGGTGCGTCCGCTCGGTTGGGATTGGCGAATCGGCTGCGCGGCAATCGCGTCGTTTCCCGCCCGCGAAGTGATCGTCGGCACGCTGGGAGTGATTTATGGCCTGGGCGATGAAGAGGACGAAGAGTCGGATACGCTCCGCGAGCAACTCCAACAGGCGAAGTGGGCGGGCACCGATCGCCCGGTATTCAACATCCCGGTTGCCCTTTCGATCATGGTCTTCTTCGCCCTATGTGCGCAGTGCGCGGCGACGCTGGCGGTGATCAAGCGCGAAACCAACAGTTGGGGCTGGCCGATCTTCACGTTTGTTTACATGACGGGGCTGGCGTATCTGGGCGCGCTGGCCACGTACAAAATCGGAATGTGGATTGGGAGTTAGTTTTCGGTTTTCGGTGTTCGGTTTTCAGTGTGCAGTTAGCCGCGCGGCCAACGGCCCGCGTAGTGAAGAGTTTTTTACCATGTTCCACTGGCAAGCAATCATCGTGACCCTGATCGTCGGCACGGCCGCTGCCTACGTCACGTTGACGATTTGGCGATCGGTCACCAGCGAAGGTGGTGGAAGCTGTGGCTCGTGCGGTTCATGTGACGCCGACGACGAAACAAAAACACCGCGCACGCTTGTCAACTTGGATGAGACGCGCCCATAGGTATGGGCGGTCCTCGTAAAAGTTGGTGAAATCGTTCGCACTTCAAGTACCGGCAAGCCGCCTGCATCTGCTAGCGGTTTAGTTCCCGCTTTCGGCGACGCGTGGTTCTTCGGTGACGGTGGCCGAGGCAACGAACTCAGACGTTCCGCCGGCCAGGTCGGTGTCGATGGCGATGCGAACGGCGATCTTGCCTGATTTGTCGGCTGTGAATTCCACCGGCACAACGTGCAGTGCCTTCGCTTCATCGCTGGGCGTGAAGGAAAAGTTCTCGTCGTTGCATCGGATGTTCTCAATGCGGAACGGCTCTTTGGCCCTCACAATGACTTGCTTGGTCGCCTTCTCGCCTGGCTCAAGTGTTCCCATGAACAGAGACGCGGGGCTAATGGTGACAGCCGGAATCACCCGTCCGGAGACCGCCAGCGGAATGGTCTTGTTGCCTTCGCTGGTCACCAGGTGCAGGTGGTCGTTGAAGAAACCGGCCGGCGCGTCATCCTTCAGCTTCACGACCAACTGGTAATTCACGCGCCCGCCGCCGCGGCCTGTTTCATTGAGCACGACTGCCACGTGTTGGTTGTTGCTGCGAACGTCGGTCACTTTCCAACTGTCGCTGCCGACATAGGAAAGGTTCACCTTCTGTTCCGGCGTGCTGCCCGGTTCCACTTCGCCGAAGTGAGCAACGCCGGGGTTGAAAGAAACATCGCTGCGAATGTAGCCCGCCACGTTCAACTGAACTTCCGCATAGTAAGGCCGGTCGATGGTAACCGTCAGCGTGGCGCTCTTGCGGCCCAGGAACGAATCGGTGTTGTACTTTGCGATGATCGCCCCTTTTTCCCACGTCTTCAACGTTTGCTTGCTGATGCTCGGCGTCGTGCAGCCGCAACTAGCTCTCACACTGGCGATGTGAATATCTTCCTTGTAGAGGTTCTGCAATTCAAAATGAAAAACTTGCTGCGAATTGCGGGCGACCGTTCCAAAGTCGTGAGTCCGCACTTCGAACATCTTGTTGGCCCATTCTTGCGCCTGCGTGAGCGAAGAAGTGGCCAGACAAATGACCAGCGCGGCGATCAGGTTGCGTGTCACGGTGATTCCTCTTGAGATAGTGACATGCTGGGGCGGCATGCCTGTGCGGAACTGTCTATCATACTCAGTGAGTGAGATTAGCCCACGTCGCAGACAGCAGATTGTTAATTTGGGGTGAATGCGTTGGGAGGGCAAGCGTTTCTGCAATCTACGCCTCTGGCTTGAATCTGTCAAATTTTGGTGCTGTTGCGCCAGTTTTGCCCTTTATTACTACCAATTCTTGCTCCGATCGGCCACCATTGTTCCGTTTCCCCTCGCCCATGGGTGAAGTACGATACGGCCGGGCCATGGATCGAAATCATCTACGTGCGTCGTGAAGGAGAACCGATGTCTGTAACGACTCGCAGCCTGCTACCCACCCTCGCTCTGGCGACTTCGGCGTTGCTGATGTTCACCGGCTGCCCTCCGCAAGGGCCGGTGGCCGATGGGGATGCGGCGGCTGATTCCGCTGATGGCACTGGTGCTTCCGCCGATGGCATAGCCGACGAATCCAGCGCTGATGGCGGTAGCGATGGCGCATCGGCGGTGGGCGCGATCGATCCCGCGGTTGCCCGGCAAGCACAGCGCGAAGCGGTTCGCTTTGCTGACGACGTGAAGTTCGACGAACCGGCGGGCATCACCTACGCCGGGGGCATGCTGTACATCGCCGATACCAACAACCATGAGATCCGCGTAATCGACCTGAACGATGGCGAGCGCACCGGAACGTTCGTCGTCAAAGGTCTAAAGCCGCCCAAGGTTCCGCCCGAGCCAATGCCAGCGCCGATGCCCTCAGCGGATTCTGAAGAAGAAGAGCCGGAGCCCGACGCGCCGGAAGTGGCCACGGTCGACGAAGACGATCCGCGCCAGGCGACGCCGCGCCCCCCGGCGCCCGAAGGGGACGAGGACATTCTCGATCCGGCCTTCCCGTTCCGCGGCAAGTTCGCCTGGGACGAATTGGAAATCGAGCTGCCCCAAGAGCCTGACAAGTGGCTGAACACCGACGAGCCGCTGAAGGTCAGCCAATTCAAAGGGAAGTTCGTGATGCTCGACTTCTGGACCTACTGCTGCATCAACTGCATCCACATCCTGCCCGAAATCAAAAAGCTGGAACGCAAATACGCCAACGAATTGGTGGTGATCGGCGTGCACAGCGCGAAGTTCGAGACCGAAAAGGAAACCGAAAACGTTGAGGAGGCGGTGCTGCGATATGAAATTGAACACCCCGTCGTCAATGATGTCGGCAGCACGGTCTGGAATCACTTGGGTGTGAATAGCTGGCCGACGGTGATGCTGATTGACCCGGACGGAAACCTCGTCTTCGTGCAGAAGGCCGAATGGGTGTTCGAGGATATGGACCACGTGATTCAAACGGCCCTGCCTTACTACCGTGACCGCGGCGTGGTCGACGACACGCCGGTGAAGTTCGCGCTGCTGCGCGACAAGCAGAAGCCCAAGCCGCTGAATTTTCCCGGCAAGGTCTTGGCCGACGAGGCGACGAACCGCCTGTTCATCGCCGATAGCAACAACAACCGCGTCGTGATCAGTTCGCTCGGCGGCGAGTTGATCGGCGTAATCGGCACTGGCGCGATCGGGCAAGACGATGGCGGCTACGACACGGCGACATTCAATAAGCCGCAAGGGATGGCGCTGCTCGAGGAAACGCTGTACGTTGCCGACACCGAAAACCACCTGATTCGGAAGATCGATCTGAAGGAAAAGTCTGTCGCCACCATCGCGGGCACTGGCATCCAAGGGCGCAGCGCGTGGCCTGGGCTGGATCAACACCACGCGTTCGCCGAAGCTCCGCCGCGGTACGTTGCCGAGCCTGCCAAGTTCGCCATCAACAGCCCCTGGGCGTTGCACGTTCATGAAGATTCGCTGTTCATCGCGATGGCCGGGCCGCATCAGATTTGGAAGATGACACTCGACGAGAAGGAAATCGGCCCCTATGCCGGCAATGGGCGAGAGGACATCGTCGATGGCCCGCTGCTGCCGGAATACCCTTACCAGGAAGGCTTTTCGTCGTTCGCCCAACCCAGCGGTCTGGCTTCCGATGGCCAGTGGCTTTACATCGCCGATTGCGAAGGGAGTTCGATTCGGGCCGTGCCGTTTAGCGAGAACGGTAAGGTGAAAACGATCGTCGGCACCTCGGCGCTGCCGTTCAACCGTCTGTTCGTCTTCGGCGACCGCGATGG
>CALBTA010000051.1 GCA_937967755.1 uncultured Planctomycetaceae bacterium
ACGAACCTCCGCGAGTATCTTCGCAAAGAGGTCGGCATCGTCGGCCCCGTCAGCAAACTGCCTGATCTCGAAACGCCGCACATCACGGCGCAGCGGGTGGTTGTTCTGGAGCGGCACGAGTAGCCTTCCACGTCCCTTGCGAACACGCATCATCGCAGGGAGAATAGGCTGTTTCTGCCGAACCGATTAACAACATCTATTGTCGGTATGCTGGCGGAGCAACCAACGGTTGCGGCTTGTTTCTCTTTAACGTCTGCGAGTAGTTTCGATGCCTAGTTGCGTGCTTGCTTATTCCGGCGGGTTGGATACGTCGGTGATCTTGGGTTGGTTGATGGACGAAGGCTACGACGTGCACGCGGTGTATGTCGATCTGGGGCAACCGTGCGAGGATCGCGAGGCGACGATGCAGAAGGCCCGCGACATTGGGGCGAAGTCGGCCAAACTGATTGACGCCCAAGAGGAAATGTGCCGCGATTTCGCCTTCCCCGTGATGCAGTGGCAAGCCAAGTACGAAGGGGTTTATCTGCTGGGCACGTCGATTGCCCGGCCGATCATCTCGAAGGTTTGCCTGCAAGTTGCCCGCGAAGTGGGGGCCGACGCCTACGCCCACGGGGCGACCGGGAAGGGGAATGACCAATGCCGCTTCCAATTGGCGGCCGAGGCCCTCGACCCGTCGATTGAAATCATCGCTCCCTGGCGGATGGAAAACTTCCGCAATGCGTTTCCCGGCCGCAGCGAGATGATCGCCTACTGCGATGCGAAGAACATCCCAGTCAAGGCGTCGGTCAGCAAGCCCTATTCCAGCGACGAGAACTGCCTGCACATCAGCTACGAAGCAGGCGAGTTGGAAGACTTGAACGTCAACGGGGTCGAGAAGGTTGACTTCGGCATGACGGTGAGTCCTCAAGCTGCGCCGGATGAAGTCGAGGAAGTGACGATCGACTTTGAATCGGGCATTCCCAAACAGGTCAACGGCGAAGCCCTCGCCCCGCACGAATTGGTGCGCAAGCTGAACGAGATTGGCGGCCGCAACGGCGTCGGGCGGATCGATATGGTCGAGAACCGATTCGTGGGCATGAAAAGCCGCGGCGTTTACGAAGCCCCTGGCATGACGATTCTGTACGACGCCCATCGGGTGTTGGAACAGTTGACGATGGACCGCGACCTGATGCACCTGCGCGACACGCTTTCGCCCGTCGTGGCCGAGATGGTTTACTACGGCTTTTGGTACGCCCCGAAGTTGGATGCCTTGCTGGCGTTCATCAACGACGCCCAAAAGCACGTGACCGGGCAGGTGAAGCTGCAGCTTTACAAAGGCAACATCATCGTCGAAGGGCGGACCTCGCCCAACAGCCTGTACGACGAAGGCATCGCCACGATGGAAGGGGGCGGCAGCTACAACCAAACCGACGCCGAAGGGTTCCTGCGCATCCAAGGGTTGCCTTCGCGCGTGCAGGGAAGGATTACGCCGCGGGAGTATTGATGTCGCGTGCTCACGACCGAAGGGGGAATACGATGTTCCGTTTCACGCTTCTAATGGCGATTGGTTCCGTCTGCCTGGCCGGATGTCCCACAGCCGATCCCGGAAATGCACCCGTTACACCTCCGCCGATGCCGTCACCGCTGGGGCGTCCGCTGGCGGAAGATGCTGAAACGATTGAGGTGACTGCTGTCGAGTTCGCCGAAGACTTCGAGCAAGGCAGCGATTGGGCGGTCTCAAAATATGAATCTTCCTGGATTGAGTTGACCGGCGTGGTCGTTGGATTCGGCATTCATGAAGGTCAGAGCTACGTGCTACTGCTGAACAGCGATGCTGAAGACGCCCATTTTGAATTGGATGTCATCCCGTGCTATTTCGAGGGGGATGCACCTTGGAGTGTTACTTCACCGAAGAGCAACATCACCGTCCGGGGTCGCTTGGCCAAGGGCCGCGGGTATTTCAGATCGTATGTGATTGAGGAGTCGGAGATCACTGCCAACGATGGTCAGCCGATGGAAGCAAAATCGGCTGAAGAACTTCTGAATGAATTCAAAAGCCGAAGCCTCGTAACCAACAGCAAGCAAGGAGAACTGCCGGTATTGGTTCGCGGAACGGTCGCGGCGATTGACAACTATGTTGACCTGGCCGCTGGCGGTGATGAAACCATCCGCATCGAATTTCACGGCGCGGAGGGCGCGGGAGCGAATGAAATCCAAGTCGGTGACGAGATCGAAGTAATCGGACGACCGCTGGGGTTAGGGAATTTGACGATTCGTGATGCCTATCGAATGGGTGATGAGTAGCGCGGCTTCGATGAAACATCACGTATAACTCGATTGTCAAGCAAGTCAGCGAGTACACACATGCCAGCCCAATCCAAACTAACGCCCGACCCAGTCATTGAAGCGTATAAACAACACGTAGATCGCTCATTGCTGCGGGCGAATCTTCGGTTGACCGTCGAGCAGCGGATCCAGAAGTTGATGGACTTCAATCGCTTCACAGAAGAAATGCGGCGCGCGGGTAAGGAGGCGAAGAAGAAGAGATGACCGATTTCGGGGCGCTGCTTAAAGCACTATCTTCGGCCGATGTGCAATTCATTGTTGTCGGCGGTCTCGCCGGAACGGTACATGGTGCTGCCCGACAAACATTTGATATCGACGTCGTTTACGAGCGATCCGATCAGAACCTGACGCGGCTGGTTGCCGCGCTGGCTCCGCATCAACCTTACCTGCGCGATGCTCCGCCCGGTCTTCCCTTCAAGCTGGATCAGGCGACGCTCAAGGCAGGATTCAATTTCACATTGACAACCGAATTGGGCGAAATCGATCTTCTCGGATTCATTACAGGCGGCGGTGAATACGACGAGCTAGTTGAGCATTCGATTTCAGTTCAGGCGTTCGGAGTGGAGATCGTCTGCCTTGATTTGGAAACGCTCATTCGCGTGAAGCGTGCCGCCGGCCGCCCTAAGGACTTCGAAGCGATAGCGGAGTTGGAATCCTTATTGGAAGGAACTGAGGAAGACGAATCGAATTAGCAACCGTGTACTTGCAACAAGTCTGGAGACTTGTTCCACCTCACCTTCGCCGTTTTCCCTTTACCGCCCGGGTGGCGATCATCGTCGGTGCCCATTCGGCCAGCGGGCTGGTGGGGTGGATGTCTTTGTAGAAGCCGGTGATGCTGAAGCCGGCGGCGATTTGCCCGCCGATTTGGTCTTCCAACGTATGGCTCCACTCAAGCGGTTCCTCTTGGGCGATCAAGTCATGCCGGCGCGCATCGTTTAAATCTTCCAAGTCGCCGTACGGCAGGCTATTGGTGATCCGCACATTCAAGTATCCAGTCTCTGAATGCGTTCTTCATGCATTCGTTGAGCGGAACACCTAAAGCCGCAGCCAACCCGTCAATGCTTGCGGCTACAGAGTTGCTGCGGCGGTATCGTCGTAAATCCGCGGTCAGACTGTCCGAAATGACTTCACCCATCTACAATGAAGGAATGTGTAACCGAATGCATAATCGCGGCATCCAACCGAAAAAGCGGACGAACTGCATTAACCGAGAATTCCCATGGCTAAACGTTATCTAACAGCCTTGCCGGTCTATAACGAAGCCAGCACGGTGAACGAAGTGCTGGATCAGGTATTGCAATACAGCAGCGATGTGCTGGTGGTCGACGACGGTTCGACCGATGGGACGAGTGAACTGCTCGACCGGCGCGACGACATCCAGCTCGTGCGGCATGAACCGAACCGCGGTTACGGGGCGGCCTTGCGAACGGCCTTCGCCTACGCAGCAGAGCATGAATACCTCACGTTGGTGACGATCGACTGCGACGGGCAGCACGAGCCGCAGCGGATCGGCGGCTTTGTCGACGCCTGCGAGAACGCCGACGCCGATATTGTTTCGGGCAGCCGTTACTTGAAACTTTTTCCAGGTGATAGCTCACCCCCGGTCGATCGCCGCCGGGTGAACGAGAAAATCACGGCCGAGGTCAACAATCGGCTGGGCCTGACGCTGACCGACGCGTTCTGCGGCTTCAAGGCTTACCGGGTCGATGTCCTTTCCGAATTGCACCTAACCGAAGACGGCTATGCGATGCCGCTTGAGCTGTGGGTGCAGGCGGCCTGCCAGGAGTTGCGGATCATCGAACTGCCCGTGCCGCTGATTTACCTGGACGAAAAGCGGTCGTTCGGCGGAGCGCTGGACGACGCGGTGAAGCGGCTGGAATATTACCGCGAAGTTTTAGTTCGCAGCGAGGCGTTGGCCCGCCGCCATGCCGCGCCTGGCAGCCGTTGCGCCACCGCCGTCGGTTAATCGCATGGCAAGCCGCAGTGATTCGCAGCCGCTTCGATACCGCCGGCTGCGCCCGCCCGAGGGCGACGGGGAAGTTCTGTTCGATCCGCTTCGGGGTGAAACAGAACAAGCGATCGCAGACAACGTTTGCGGCGCAGCGCAACGAACGGGATCCTTGGGCGACCGCCCTTGGCAAGATTGGGTTGAAGCAGCGCGCGCCGATTTGTTGAACGCGGCGCTGACGTACACACGGCGATACGCCGGTGAGAGCCTTGCGCATTCCCCACCAGATTCCTCGCAACGCATTTACCTGGTCGGCCACCAGCCGGAACTGGTTCATCCCGGCGTTTGGCTGAAAAACTTTGTGTTGGATGCGCTGGCGAAGCGCGACGGCGCGACGGCGGTTCATGTTCTGATTGACAATGACACCGCAGGCGAAGCGGCGATCGAAGTGCCCGGCGGAACCGTTCAATCGCCAAGCTTGCAGTCCATCGGGTTGGACCTTCCGCAGGGCGACAAACAGGGTTTGCCGTGGGAAGAGCAATTGCTGCAAGACGAAGAATACTTCGGAGCATCAGGCGGGCGCATCGCATCCTCGCTGGCCGAACTGATTGAACAGCCGATCGCTCAGTCGCTGAATTGGAACATAGCAGACAGTGTGGAATCGCCGGTTCGGTTGGGTGAACAGTTGGCCCGCATGCGGCACGAGTTGGAGTTGCAATGGGGCCTGCGGATCTTAGAGGTTCCGCTTTCTCGCCTGTGCCAGACCGAATCGTTTCGTGCGTTTTGCGCCGAAGCGTTGGCGCAGTTGGGCCACCTCCACGATGTTTACAACGCGACGCTGGGTGAGTACCGGCGGGTTCACCGCCTGCGGACGCGCAGCCACCCTGTGCCCGATTTGCAGCGACAGGGCAGCCTATTGGAAACACCGTTTTGGGTTTGGACGAAGGAGAACCCGGTTCGCCGCCGTTTGTGGGCGCGGACCGACGGCGACGCGATGGAGTTGACCGATGCCGAGGGTCTTTCTCGCCGGTTGGCAAACCCGCAAAGTAGCTTTGCGGGTTGTTGCCAGCAACTCGCTGAACTGGAACAGGAAGGCATCAAGATTCGCCCGCGCGCACTGATGACCACAATGTACTTGCGGGTGTTCCTATGCGACTACTTCATTCACGGCATCGGCGGCGCGAAGTACGATCAGATCACCGACGTGTTGATTCGGTCGATGTTTGGGTTTGCCGCGCCGCGCTACATGACGGTCAGCGGAACGCGGCGGCTTCCGATTCCGCGCTGCGACCCGTCAGCGGACATCGCCGAGATCCAGCGCCGCCTGCGGGATATCGCATTCCACCCTGAGCGATATCTGCCGGCGGACATTCCACCTTCGACCAAAGCCAAGGTCAACGCGCTGGTGACTGAGAAACAACAAGCAATCAGCGGCGCGAGCGAAATCACGCCGAAGGAGCGCCACGAAATCGTGCAGCGCGTGAACGAAGCGTTACAAACCTACGTGTCCAGTACAAAGCAAAGCCTTCAGC
>CALBTA010000052.1 GCA_937967755.1 uncultured Planctomycetaceae bacterium
AGACTTCTGGCCTTCAATCTTGGAAACTACCCCCGAACTCTCACGAGTCCGGCCACACCCTTTGCGAGTGGAATGTACCTAATCCTCAGCACCAGCCTGAACCCGAACAGCCGCAGCCGCGTGCTGGCCCGCGAGATCCAATCGCGACTGGCCGGCCAAAGCGACGTGCAGTTTTACGACTTGCAAGATGTGAATCTGCCGATGTGCGACGGCGGGGCCTGTTACGCCGATGAGGAAGTGCAGCGGTTGGGCGGGTTGGTCAGTTCGGCTGACGGGATCATCATGGCGACGCCCGTTTACAACTACGACGTGAGCGCCACGGCGAAAAACGTTGTTGAACTGACGGGCAAGGCCTGGACCGATACGGTCGCCGGCTTCGTCTGCGCCGCCGGCGGGGGCGTCAGCTACATGGCGGTGATGGGGATCGCGAACAGCTTGATGCTCGACTTCCGTACGTTCATCTTGCCGAAATTCGTCTTCGCCACCGGCGCTGCGTTTGACGATGAAAACAACCTGATCGACGAACGGGTCGGCGAGCGCCTGGACGAGCTGGCCGGTTCCCTGGTCCGCGTGACCGAGGCGTTGCGCAAGGATTGATCGATGACGACCCAAACACCCGAGCAGTGGAACGAGCGGTACCGTGAAGGCAACACCCCTTGGGACAACGAAGTTGCCGATAGCGAGCTGCAGCGGGTTATCGACCAGTTTCAAATCGCCCCCTGCCGCATGCTGGAGCCAGGCTGTGGAACGGGAACTAACGCGGTACACCTGGCCCGCGGCGGCTTCGACGTGACGGCGTTCGATGTTTCGCAACTGGCGATCGACAAGGCGCAGGCCCGCGCGAAGGCCGCTGGCGTTGCGGTGAATTTTCTAGTCGCCGATGTGTTCGACTTGCCTGATTTCGGTGAGCCGTTTCCGCTGGTGTTCGACCGCGGTGTATACCATTGCGTGCGCCGGCAAGATGCCAGCCGCTTTGTGAAAGCCATCGCCGCGCTGTCTGCACCCGCCGGCTATTACTTGACGCTGGCCGGCAACCCCAACGAGCCCGAGCCGCCGCACGGCGGCCCGCCGCGCGTGTCGGCGGAAGAAATGTGCCGCGAACTCTCGCCGGCGTTCGACCTGGTGCAGCTTCGCGAATTCCGCTTCGACCCCATCCTGATCGACGGCGTAGTCGACCAGCCGTTGGCTTGGAGTGTGTTGTGGCGCAGGAAGGCCGACTTGAAGCAGGAACGCTAATCTCTAGTTGGCGCTAAAACTTGGCGAAATTTAGTGCTCGAATTCGCTGCGTGGAACGCCGGATTGGCGGATGATGGATCGCAGCGTGCCTAGCCTAAGCGCTTTGTGGTTGGGAACGGGGACGGTCGTTGTTCCTTCGGCCGTACTGCGCTGCATCACAATGTGGCTGCCGCGCCGACGAACTTGCTGAAATCCATGACGCTCGAGAATGGCGCACACCTCTCGCCCAGACAACACGCGGAGTTTACCCACCGGCGACCTCAACCTGGGTCACAAAGATTTCACTATTCGCTCTTCGTTGAATCTCTTCTTCCGATGCACATTCGTAAAACAGTTCCAGCGCTTCGCGCAGATTCTCTCGGGCAGATTCAATCGAATCACCTTGACTCGCAATATCCAATTCCGGACAAAGCGCGACGAACCCGTCGTCTTCACGTTGAATCACGGCCGTTAACCGTTGGGTCATCGAGACATCTCTCCTAGTCGTGAAAATGGGATTTCAGTGTCGCTCAATAAAGTTCAATTTTACGCACCGCGATTGGCGATGGCAATCTCGACCGGTTGCAATGAGGCATCGCCCTGTGAAATTCAATGTTCCAACTCACTCCGCCGAATGGTGTGCTGGTGGACCTCTTCGCCATCGATAGTGACAACGCGATAGGTGATCGTCGGGTCGTCAAGCGTCGTGTCGATGTCGACCGTGCCGAACGACTGCTTTTTGTTATACGAAAAGACCGCTTCCTTCATTTCGCCGTGTACGTGCTGGTTGGTTAGGCGCGAACTGTTCAGTTCGTAGAACGGGTACGCCCCTTCGCGCTCAATCTTCCACAAGTCGCTCCGGTGGCGATCGGCCGACATCAGCACCACCCCTTCGATTTTCTTTTCCGCAATGAAGTCGAAAATCTCGTTGCGTTCTTCCTTGAAGCCGTTCCAAGTGTCTTTGCTATCCCCCTTCGCCTTGAAAACCCACGGCACTGGCGAGCAGAGCGCGATCAGTTTTCCTTGCGAACCGGCGAGCGTGTCGAGCAGCCACTTCCGCTGCACGGGGCCGAGCATCGATGATCTGCCGTTGTCCTCGGGCTTCAGGTTTCGGTAATACCGCCCGTCGACCATGATGAAATGAACGTCGCCGCGGTAGAAGTCGAACCAGCAACCGGGTTGTTCTTCGCCGCCGCCGTAGCCCACGTTTACCCAGTTGTTTTTGAAGACGTTCCAAACCGGCCGTTTCCATTTCGGCGAGTCGATTTCCGGCCCGCCGCTGCAATCGTTGGTGCCAAAGTCGTGGTCGTCCCAAATCGCATAGACCGGCGTCGCGGCGACCAGGCGGCTGAACTCGGGCCGCGATTGCCGGCGGTAGTAACAATAATGCTGCATCTCCGGCGTGGTCGGGTCGTCGCTGTAAACGTTATCGCCCAGCAGGAAGAGCATGTCCGGCTTCTCAGCGGCGATGGTGTCCCACACGCGCTCGTTCGGCGGCACGTAACCGGCACCGCCGCCGAAAGCGATGCGAAACTTGCTTGGTTTCCCATCGGCCGCCGCTGTGCTGAAGGCAACTTCCGCGTTCCGCCGTGGAGACGCCCCGTTGATTGACAGCGACAGTTTGTAATCGGTGCTCGGCTGCAAGCCTGAAACGGAAACGACCGCGGTGTAGTCGGTCGCTGCTTCGGCGCGAACACTTTTGGTGATCAGCTTCGAATCGTTCGCAGCGACGACACCTACCTCGGCGGGTCCTGCCGTGCGCACCCAGATCTTCACGCTATCGCCTGTGACGCATCCGACCATCGGGCCGTGAACGATTTCGCCGCTGTGTTGCTTGAGCAGGCGTTTGCCGTATTCGGTCTTCAGCAGCGGCTCTAGCCCTGTCAAAGTTCCGCCGATAATTCGCCCCGGCGGCAATCCCAGTTCCATCGCCTGCTGGGCATGTTTTTGCGCCTGCTCCAGATCACCCGCTTTGCAGTGGGCGACCGCCAGCATGTAGTGCGATTCTTCGTCCTTTGGCAGTCGCTCGAGCAGTTTCTCCAAATCGCCGACCGCTTTTTCGCCGCGCCCGTTCAGAATATCGGTCAGGGCTTTTTGGTGCACGCGCTTGTATTGCCCGGGCAGGCGTTGTTTTTCCTGTGCATAAGCGAGAGTTGCCCCGAGTGTTAGGGACAGGCCAATTGCTAAAACCAGCGCCGAAGTCAAATTGTATTTCATGGTTGCCAATTTCGGATAGGTTCGTACGAGTGAGGTGCACCCCGCAATTATAGTCTGCTCCAGCCTCTACCGTGGGCCGGTTGGCACTGGTATGTTGAACCCCTTGTCTCACCATCTGGAAAAGCATTGATCTACGCTGAGAGTTGCCATGCGTAACGTTGTCACTTTGGTTTTGGGCGGTGGCCGCGGAACTCGGCTGCACCCGCTCACGAAATTTCGCAGCAAACCGGCCGTGCCGCTGGCCGGAAAGTACCGCCTGATCGATATTCCGCTCTCGAACTGCATTAACAGCGGGCTAAGGCGGATTTATGTGTTGACGCAATTTCTGTCGGTCAGCTTGCACCGCCACATCCGGCAGACCTACCGGTTTGATGCCTTCACCGACGGCTACGTCGAAATCCTCGCCGCCCAGCAAACGCCCGATAAGGGAACCGATTGGTACGAAGGCACGGCCGACGCGGTGCGGAAGAATCTACGTTATTTCGATCAGCGGGACGTTGACTATGTGCTGATTCTTTCCGGCGATCAACTTTACCGGATGGACTACGGCAAGATGCTGACGACGCACGTCGACTCTGGTGCCGAAGTGACCATCGCCGCGATGCCCGTGTCGCGGCAAGACGCCCGTTCGCTCGGTGTGATGCGGTGCGACGACAACGCCCGGGTGACTGGCTTTTTGGAGAAGCCGCAG
>CALBTA010000053.1 GCA_937967755.1 uncultured Planctomycetaceae bacterium
ACATTGCTACGATATTTCGCATGACTTCCCCTTTGCTGTTTTCCGTCGATTCGGCTGTCTCGGCCCGTCAGCCCAAGACCGACCGGCTGATGTTGGCCTTGCAACTGCGGGAAAAGGCGAAGGACGAGCGCCTCGACGAAGCGCCCATCCGCGACGCCCATCAGGTGCTGGTCAAGTGGGCGGAAATGGAGACTTCCGGCCACCTCGATACCCTGACCGAGACGCAATGGGAAGGTGATTTCGTCGCCGAAGTTTTCGGCGAAGCGCTGGGTTACGCCGGCCCGTCGGCCGAAACGGCCCAGTTCCACCGGGTCGCGAAGGAACCGCTGGCCACCGATGTTCCCGACGTGACGTTGGGAACATTTACCCACGGAGCGGATCGCAGCCCGTTGGCTGTTGTCGAATTGAAAGGGCCGCGGATTCACCTCGACCGCGACCGCAGCCGCGGCCGCACCGCCGTCGATCAATGTTGGGATTACCTGATCAACACCCCGCCCACGTGCCGCTGGGGCATTGTCACTAACCTGGTCAGTTTCCGTCTGTACGAACGCGATTCGACCAAGCGGGCTTACGAACATTTCGCCCTGCAGGATTTGCGGAACTTTGAAACGTTCCGCCAGTTCTACTACCTGTTTCACCGCCAGGGATTGATCGAAAACTGGCTGGGCGATCCGCCCCGCGCGCGGGCGCTGTTGGAACTTTCTAAAACCCGCCAGCGGGAGGTGGGCGACAAGCTGTACAGTGCCTATTCGCAGTACCGGATGGAACTGATCCGTGTGCTGCATCACCAGCAGGGGCACTCGGTCGACGATGCGGTCGAAATGGCCCAGCGGCTGTTCGACCGGGTGATCTTCATCGCCTTTTGCGAAGACCGGGGCCTGCTCAACCGGCAAACGCTCCGCCGAGCGCATGATGAACTGCCCAGCTTTTCCGACGCGACCAATCCCCGTTGGCAGAATTTCAAGAACCTGTTCCGCTTTGTCGATCAGGGAAGTTCGCGCCACGATATTCCCGGCTACAACGGCGGGCTGTTTCAGGAGCATCAGGTCGACGCGCTCGATCTGCCCGAAGATCCCTGGACCGGCTTTTTCAAGACCATCGGTACGTACGACTTCGCCGATGAAGTCAACCTCGACGTGCTGGGGCATCTGTTCGAGCAGTCGATTACCGAACTGGAGAAGCTGAAAGAGACCGGTGTTTTTGGCGATGCCGAAAAGGCCGAGCGGTATGCCCAAATGCCGCAGTCGGCCAAGCGGAAGCAGTTGGGCGTTTACTATACCCCGGCCGAATTGACCAGCCGCATCGTGCAATACACGGTCGAGGAACTGATCGCCCAGCGGTTCGCCGATTTGGCGGTCGATTTCGGTGTCGCCCGTGAGGAGGCCGACCGCGGTGCGGTGCCGGAGGAAAACGCCGGGGATTATTGGAACGGCTGCCTCGACATCCTGCGGAGATTGAAGATCGTCGATCCGGCTTGCGGCAGCGGGGCCTTTTTGTTTCAAGCGTACAACGTGCTGGAACAACGCTACCCCGAAGTAATCGGCCACCTCGAAGGTAGCGGAAGTCGCCAGAGTTCCGAAGTGCAGGCGCTGCTGGCGCAAATCCCGCAGTTCATCCTGCAAGACAATCTCTACGGCGTTGACCTTTCGCCCGAGGCGGTGGAGATTACGCAACTGGCGTTGTGGATACGCTCGGCCACGCGGGGTCATTCGCTGGCCACGCTGTCAAAGAACATCGTCCACGGCAACTCGCTGGTCCACGACGGGGAAGTTCACCCCGCCGGCTTCGACTGGCGCGAGCGTTTCGCCGAAGTGTTCGAGCGGGAAGAAAACGGCTTCGACTGCGTCATCGGCAACCCGCCGTGGGAGAGGATTAAGCTGCAAGAGCGGGAATTCTTCTCGCTCCCCGCGCCCGAGATCGCGACGGCGACCAACGCCGCCAAGCGCCGGGCGTTGATCGACAAACTGCCGGCCGAAGACCCCGAACTGTTCGCCCGGTACGAAAACGAACAACAGCTCGCTGCCGACCTGCTGACCTATTGCCGCAAAAGCGGGGCCTATCCGCTGACCGGCCGCGGTGACATCAACACCTATGCCGTCTTCGCCGAGTTGGCGTACGACATCGTCGCCCCGCGGGGACGGGTGGGCCTGCTCGTTCCCTCGGGCATCGCGTCGGACAAAACGACGAAAGACTTCTTCGCCGCCATCGCCGAAACGAACCGGCTGATTCGGTTGTATGATTTTGAAAACAAAAAGGTGTTTTTCCCGGACGTCCACGCGTCGTTCAAGTTTTGCATTCTGAATTTTGGAGGAGAAGAACTGACTTCGCCGCAAGCTGATTTTATCTTCTTCGCCCACCGGGTCGAAGAGTTGGAAATCCCCCGGCGGCATGTTTTGTTGAGCGGCGACGATATTAAGCTGCTCAACCCCAACACGCGAACCTGTCCCATCTTCCGCACCCGCCGGGACGCCGAAATCACTAAGGCGATCTACAACCGAGTACCGGTATTAATCGACCACAACCGCGAAGGCCCTACGCGCAACCCGTGGGGAATCCGCTTCCACACGATGTTCCACCAAACGAACGACGCCGAACTATTCCGCGAACCGGAGACGCTGACGAACGACGGGTTCACGCTGAAAGGAAACCGGTGGGTGAAGGGAGACGAAGAGCGCATTCCGGTTTACGAAGGTAAAATGTTTCAAGCTTTCGACCATCGCGCTGCGAGTGTCACCGTAGACGCATCAAATTGGTTTCGGCAAGCGCAACCCGTTGCCACTAACCTGGTTGATCATGCGAATCCGGAGTTCTTAGCTGTACCTCGTTGGTGGATGGATCCCGATCATATTTCAGAAGCTCCGGCGTTGCCCGCTTATCTAGCCTTCAAAAACGTGACCAGCCCGACGAACCGACGAACGATGATCGCAGGGTTTGTTCCTCGCACATCTGTTGGGAATTCAGCGCCCCTTATTTTCGTTGGAGAACCTCACTCAGCCCGACGCTACTGTTGTCTTTTGGCGAATCTCAATGCGTTCGGTCTCGACTACGTGGCACGTCAGAAGATCGGCAACGTCAATCTCAACTTTTTCCTGATTGAACAGTTCCCAATGTTCTCTCCCGACACCTACAGCAAACCCTGCTCCTGGGAATCCGGCGTAACGTTGGAGGACTGGATCAGTGAGCGGGTTTTGAAGCTTTCTTGTACGGCGGTGGATATGTTGCCGCTGGCCGAGGCGTGTGACTTTACCGCCGGTAGTTTCCAGAACGAATATGGCGGGCGGCTGAATAAGTGGGACGAGGCCGAGCGGGCTGTGCTGATGGCCGAGTTGGACGCCGCGTTCTTTCACTTGTACGGCATCGGGCGCGACGATGTCGAGTACATCCTCTCGACCTTCAAAGGCATCCACGACGCCGCGCCGCTGCTGCCCGGGCAAGTCAGCCAGGCGCAGCTAATCACCCAAAAGTTCGCCGAGATGTCGTTCGGGTAAGCACGTGCCACAATGATACCCCTTTTTCGCCACGTTTTGGTAAGGTTTCTAATTCCCGATTTCTCCTAACCATCCTGCGTAGGGCGCACGGAGTGTGCTGCCTACTACCTTTGACT
>CALBTA010000054.1 GCA_937967755.1 uncultured Planctomycetaceae bacterium
CGTGTGAGCGACCCGAGGAAGTTTGGCCGTGACGAAGTCTTCATCGACAGCGCGAAGCTATAGAACAACAACCGCACAGTACAACTTCAACTGGAAGAGATCGGCCCGGTGATGCAGATGGGAATCACCTATCAGGTGAAATCAGCCGACGGGGCGGATCTGAAGAACACGATTTACAATACGATTCACGTCGTGCCGGAGTGAAGTCCGTTGGCTTTCGCCGACGAGAGTCGCCTCCCACATCTACCACTTCCAATCACCCGGCACGTCGACGTCATGCGTTGTGTTTGATTTCGGCAAATCGAGTTCGAAGCGGTATTCCGGGCAAATCATTCGGCCTTCGGCTAATTCTTCCCCCTCGGGCACGCCGGTCAGGCAAATAACGCGCACGCGGTGCGGGCCGCCAATCACGCCTTTGTCGCGCATCGTTTCGTAGCTGCCTTGGCGAATGTCGGCGTAACCGGCGGGTCCGGTGGCTCCTTTTTCGGCGTCCGGCTCGAAGATCACCCGGCCAGCGGCGACGGGTGAGCCGCCGTAGGTGACCGCTCCGGTTACGTGGTACCGCTTCGGCCCGTCACGCCCGCAACCGAGCAACGGCAACATCAGCAGCAAGAGCAGGCATAGGTTTTGCCATCGGGCCATGGGGTGCCGCCGAAGAATCTACTGAGAAAACCCGCCTACGGGCGTCCCATCGCTGATCGCCCCCAGCCCGCGGTAAAGTTGCAGATCAATATGCTCACTGAGGAAATGCACTGACGCATCGCCCAATGCAAAGTGACAACCGCCGGGGTGGTTGCTGCCGAACGTCGACGTGGAAACGTGGGCCGGCCAGCCATCGCGGGGGTTGAAATCGGAAGAGTTGATCCCCTCCATCGCAGCACAAAGGCCGGACGGAAACGAGAACTCTCCGCCACTGCCCCAAATTCGCAAGCCGGTATCCCAACTGGTGTACGCATCGTGACCGGCCTTGTTCGGCGCGTACTTGGTTTCGCCGATGAGCAGCACATTCGTGGTTCCATCACGAACATCAGCGATCCGCACGCCCGAGTTGTTGTGGAACATCCCGTTATGAAAAAAGACGCGCCGCGAATCGGCCGGCGCGGTGCACAGCGGCGTATCCCCTCCGCCCTGGCAGCCGTAGTAGTTGGTGTTGGGCGAATCGGATTTGGAATTAGGATCGGAAGGGCAGTGGAACTTCCGGTTGACCGTGAACTGGTGGGCGAAATTGTCGGTCGTGGTGTTCCAATGCGTGCCGGCGAACGTGCCGTCGAAATCATACCGGTCGTAGAGGTTTTGGTCTTCCAAGTAGGGCAAGATCAGAACCGCCCAGTTTGGTCCGTTGTCGGTGTTGCGGTCACCGTCGATCAAACAGTTGCTAACCGGCAGCTTTGTGATGCCGCCGGCTGGGAAACTTTCGTGGGCCGTATGGTAGTTGTGCATCGCCAATGCCAACTGCCGCAACCGGTTGCTGCATTGCAACCGCCGGGCCGACTCGCGGGCGCTCTGCACAGCCGGCAGCAACAATGCCACAAGGATGCCGATGATGGCGATGACCACCAGCAGTTCGACCAGGGTGAAAGCCGCTCGGCGGTGCTGTCTGCCAGAGGACATCGCGGGAACGACTTCGGGCCACCAGGTTGCAAGGAAAAAGCTTCGCTACTGGTGTCGATCATACCCCAACCCGGCAAGGCGGTCGATAGAGTGACCGCCAGCGTGAGTGTTCGCCTCTCGCAACTACTCTTTCCCCAGCACTTGCTTCGCTTTCTGTTTCACGTGCTGGAACCGCGGTTGCCAGTCGGTTTCGGCGATCTGTTGGTGCAGCCGCCGGGCTTCTTCGTGGCGGCCGAGTTCGGTAAACATCTCGGCGTGGTTCCACAGAATCTCGGCATTGGTTCCTTCGCTGCGGAACGCCTCGCGGTAAGCCCGATCGGCCATGGCGAAGTTGTGGTCACCCCGCATGCTGGCGGCCAGGTCGAGCCACGGTGCCGCTTCGTTGGGACGGGCAGACAGCGGAGTGGTGACGTACTGCCAAGCGAGACGGTCGGCACCCAACGCCCCGAAGATTTGCGCCGCCCGGTTGCAGGGCAAGCCGACGTCGTCTTCCATGCTGCGCCAGCGATCCGCCGCGCCGACAATCCGCGAGAGCAACACCGGCGAGGGCTCTTCCTCCAGCGAAGCCAGGGCCGTGGCCAGCTCCGCGTAGCGGGTCAGCAGTTCGCCGTAGTCGGTGCGCAGTTGCTGAAGGTTGACCACGTCGTCTGACGTGAGCGAACCGTACTCAATCTCCAGCGCTTGCTCGAACATCTTCGCGCTGCGGGCGGTCATGCCTTGCTGCTGGGCCAATGTGGAAGCCAAACGCCACAGGACGGAAAGCTGGGCGTACTGCTCATCGGCCAACAGCGGCTGCACAAGCTCCAGCGCCCGGCGCTGTTGCCCACTGGCCCACAGGTATTCGACCCCGGCCAGCGAAACGGCGAAGCGATCCTCTTCATCAACACCGGCCAGCGCGACGCTCAACACGTCATTCCCCAAATCCGTATCACCAAGCTGCTGAACTTGCGTTGCCAGGGTGATGGCCGTGGGCCGCCGGCCGGTGTCTGCGAACTGCCCGGCCGCGTCCAAAATCAGCTTTCGCCAGTGCGCTTCCGTTTCCGAACGCATCGCATCGCGGAAATCGGTATCGATGCGCGGCAGCACGCCGGCCGCGAGCGTCTCTTCGTACCACTTCGTGAAGACCGCTCGCGATTTAGCATGTTCGCCAACGCCGTAGAGCGCCCGCCCGTACTCGTAACGGGCCAGGTAACCGAGTACGGGGTCACGAGTCAGACGCTCGTAGGCGTCGACGAACAATGTATCAACATCACCGTGGTAATATTCCTTCAAGAGCCGCAACATTTCCCACTGCAACTCCGGCGAGTGCAAGCTCTCCAGCAAACGGCGCGAACGGGCGAACGCTTTTGCGTCGGGATTGTTGCGGTCCTGTGCCCGCCCCGTGGAAAGGCGAACGTATTGCCGGCGGAACTCACCCAACTGCTGCACGAAACCATCGGCGGCCCCTTCGATGACCGGCGGATCCTTGCTGAGGCCGTCTCGCCGATATCGCACCTGCGAAGCGATGTATTCGGCCAACCGTGAGTTCGGATGGTCCTTCAGCGGATCGAGAACGACCGTCTTTTTTTCGCCGATAGGAAGCGGCGTTGCGGGATTCCACTGGTCGCCGGCGCTCAACGCCAGCGTATAGAACCCGACACGGCGATCCCCCTTGGCGGCGAAGCAGCGCCCGATCACTTGTAGCTTCTCACCAGGATTGATGTGCATGTCGGCGGCCAGCAGCCGCAGGGCATCTTCCTGCGACAAGCTCTCGTATGTCTGCCCTTCATCCCAGGTAGCCGTTTGGAACACGTGATCCCGCGTGCGGGCCGGCATTGGCAGCATGACTAACTGCGACCGATCGGGTTTCAAGTTCGGCGCTGCGATGGATTTGACCGTTAGCGCCATTTCGTGCAGCGGCTTGCCATCGTCTTCGGCGACGCCGCTGTGCCATTTCACGACGCCATCGGGCGAATAGGTGACCCGCCGTAGAACTTTGTGCTGAGGCTGAGCGACCAGACGGCGCTCACGAAGCCGCCCGTCGGCGGCGAAGACCAGTTGGGTTTCGACGTGGTCGAAGCACTCTGCGTAGAGCGGCACGATGGCAACCGTGTCTGCGGCGACCAACCGCACGTCGGCACCGATAGCCAAATCACCCACGGGCAACACGGCCCACGGAACCATGCTTGCTATCGCCGTGCGGTGAAAACGGCTGACATCGCGGCGGGCACCAAGCCCGATCTCTTCGTAGTGATGCTCCAGCGTCTTGCCATCGCACACCACGGTGTCTAACAATCCATGACGCGTGCGATGCTGGTAACGGTATTGCCCCTGGCCGTTGGCGATCAACGTAAACGCGGGCTGGCCATCTTCGTCATTCCACGTGACCGATTGCCACGGCCGCGCCCGGGCGCGGTCGATCAACTGCTTCGCCCCAGCATCCACCTGGCCGCGGACGGGCAGAACGATGTCGGCTTCGCTTTCCAGCACGGCGTAAATATCGGCCGGCGAAGTGTTCAGCCCCGGCGCGTAAGAAACCAGGCGTCCGAACAATTCATGCTCACTGGTCAAGTGCGCCCGCTGATGAAACAGATCGCGCTGCCCCATCCGCCCACTGACCCGCTCGTGAACATAACCAGCCAACGCAGTGCGGACCTTATTCCGCCGCGACCGGGCTTCACGAATGTAATTCTTGAACCGCTCGACAACTGCATCGTTGTCAACATCACCTGGTGGGACCCTGACAACATAGCGAAGTACCTCCGGATCACTCTCCTCGCCGGGATACCACAACGTAAGTGTCGTTACGCCAGGCTTTCGCCCCACGAGTTCCAGCTCAGTGTCGCCCTTCCGATTGACGCCAAGGACCGAATGATTCGTTACACTGAATCGGGAAATCGGCCGTTTGTAATTGATCGTCCTAGCCTTTTCGCGATCAACTGTGATCACCACTTCTGGATCCTGAATGCCCGCGATCAGATCTTCTACATTGCGCAGTGCCGCTATGCTCGGCTCAATCTCCCACGGCGCTCTGCGTTCCCGAGGTATCCCTTCAAACGAACGCAACCAGCCAATCTCCTGCCCTGGCGCAATTCCATACTCGTCGAAGCCAAGGATGAAATCGCGGTGCAACAGCCTTGAGGCTCCGCTGTCTTCGTAGCGACGAAAGCGATCGACACTCTCGCGGGTGTGCAAACTTGTCAAAAAGTCAGTGAAGTTATTCCGTGACAACCGCTGATTGGCTCGGCCCGATTCGTCCTCGGACAGTTCACGGTAGTATTCGGAAACGAGCATGCGATACTGCGAGGGCATTCGCGACTGGAGAGCGGCGAGTTCTGTGCCCTCGCCGTTGGCTTCCGTGCGCCAATACTGAACGTCAGGCAGCCGGTACGATCCGGACCGCACCCTCCGCACGAAGCGTGACTTCCAAAGCATCGTTGAAACGATATCGTCATTCGGGTGTAGCCGCGCGTCGCCGGCAGCCCCGGCGACGGCGGTTGCTTCGTCGAATCGATGCTCATCCATTAGAGAGTTAAATCGCTCCACAATGCTTGACACAGTTCGTCCCTGAAGCGCCGCCACCGCTTCGCGCTCTGCCCGCACCTGATCCCGTTCGCCAGCGACGACAAGTCGGCGCTGCAGTAGCTTCACTTCCGAGACGATCCGGTTTCTCACTTCAGCGCGCATTCTGCCATCCAAGTCCGGCGAACGTTCGACGTTCTCAAGCAACACCTTCAATTCGGCGATCGCACCCTCTGGATTGATGCCCATTTGTGCTCGTGATTGGGCGACTGCCAACTCAACTTCGGCCTCCATGATCTCGGTGGATAGCGCCTTGCCATTCTCGATTTCGTCCAGGAATTCGCGTTCCTGCGTCAAGAACTCGTCCAGAAGCGACTGGTCCCGATCCCAATACCGGGGGACATCCAGCCACAGGTCTCGTCCCACATAGCCGTCGCCGTTGGCGTCGTACCAACCGTACCGATGGGGTGCCCAGGTCTTCTCGAAGCTGCCGCCCGTGCCGTTGATATGCTCGAAAAAGGCGGCGTAGTTGCGAATCGGCCGGCCACCGAAGACCATCGCGCCGGTGTTGCCGTAGGCCAAGGGGAGTTCGTAACTCCAATGTTTCACCCGATCCGATCCACCGCGGCCAAACATCGCCCGACCGTCAAAGTTGTACGCTGGGATCGTTCCCCACGTCGTCTCTGCCAGGCGCTGGTTTTGTGAAATCACCAGGCTCAGGTTGCCCGGAAAGGCTTCGACTTGCCCCGGCCCGCTGACTTCGTTCCACGTACTCGGCTGAACGGTGGATGTGATCAGATCGATCAGCGCGTCGAAGTCGGCTTCTTGAGTCCAGCGAAGGTTGTTGTGGGAACGAAAGTCGCCAATATCGAGCAACCGCCGGTCTTCTTCCTGAATGATGAACCGTGGCGTGAGCATCATTCTCAGCGGTTGCAATTGGCTATTGCTGGTCCGCATTCCATATAGACGTTCAATCGACGGCAGCGTAGCGTCGGGCGGCGAATCGAAATTGGAAAGATACCACGCATTGCTTGTTGGCAACACGCCGTTGATGTTCACGTTGTAGTGTGTGACGTTGCCGGTACCCGCGTAGCCGCCTCCGCCCACTGGACCAAACCAGTGCGCCGCGCCTTTAATCGGCATCGAAGCCAGTTGGTCATACGGCCACGCGTAGGCCACGTTCAACGCCTGCAATACCGAAGTCGTCACCGACCCACGGTACCCATAGCCCGGCATCCGCAGCACCGGAGCCGGCTGATGGATGGCAATGGTGTTGAGCACATCATCCACGCTCGGCTTTGACGGTTTCTCATCGTCTTCTTTCCTCTCTCCCTCATCACTCTTCTCTTCTTCATCGTCGGCGACGGGGACGTCGCGGCGCTTCTCCTCAACGACTTCAA
>CALBTA010000055.1 GCA_937967755.1 uncultured Planctomycetaceae bacterium
CATCGACCCAGAGTTCAACCGCGCGGTCGGTCGCATCCGGTACGATCGTGAACAACTCATCGCCTTCCTTGAGCATTTGGCCCCGCTCGAACACTTTCATCCGAAAAAGAGTTCCGTCGCGCGGCGCGTAGATCTTCAGTCTGTCTAACTCCGCAAGTTTAATTTCCACTTCGCGTCGTTCTTTCTGCGCTACGGCGACTTGTCCCAGAGCATCCTGCTGCATCGCCCTGGCGTACTCTACTTTTGTTTGGGCTTCGCGCTCCTTTTGAATTCTCTCGTTCTTTTTTGCCTCCCACTCGTCTTTGGCGGCGTCGACGTCGAGCTGAACGGACTCCCACTCTGCTGTGGCGACATCCAAGTCTTTCTTTAACTTTTCCACCTCTTTCTTCGACTGCACACCTTTTTCAAACAGTCCAAGCTGCCGCTCGTAGTTCAAGCGGGCCTGCACCACTTTGGCCTCGTACGCGGGGACCAGCTTTTGCTTCGAATCCCACTTTGCTTTGGCGGCCTCGATCAATTGGTCGGCGGCTTCGACCGCCGCTACCTTCGCCGCTTCAAAGTCGGTGATGTTTTGCCCGTAAACTTCGGCCTTCATGTTCCCGGTTGCTAGCTTGGCGTCGATGTCGCGCAACGATCCATTGAGCTGTTCAACGAGGTTCGCGGCGGTCGGCTCAATTTCGACGATGAAGTCACCTTGTTTCACGTCGGAGCCCTCAACAAGGTTATCTCCGATTTTCAATGCGACCCCCTTGACGGGGCTGGTAATCGTTTGCTGCCTTTCCTGCGGCGCGAAAGCGACGACCTTTCCCGTGCCTTTGGCCGACTGTTGCCATGGCACAAAGATCATTGCGAAAATACTGAGCAGCATTAGCACCAAAGACAGGTTTGCTAGCCGCCAGGCAATGCGGGAGGATTGGACGAGCTTGAGCGCAGGAAGCCGTTCGTTCCATACTCTCACGGATGCTTTTGCCATCGTGCTTCTCCTTATCTTTTATCGGACGCCGTCAACTGTGCCGGTAGCGGATATACCTCATTCCACCCCCGCGAACCCACATGCGGCGGACTGCTATCATGCCAGCGTATCTGCTAGTTCCGGATCATGTTCTTCGTTAGTAGTCAGTTGGATCACGCGGTCGCACGCTGACCACACCCGCCGACGACCGCTGGCGATCAGCAACGACCACGGGCTGTTTGCGGTTGTAGTGCGAGTGAGCATGCGCTCCAGCAAATCGTCGGATAGGCCGTCTAGCGTCCCGTCAATCATCAGCAACCGGGGACGCCCCACGATGGCCCTCGCCAAAGTCAGGCGAACTGCCTGGCTCTGAGTGAGCGGTGCGCCGTTGGTTTGCAAAACGGTGTTCAGCCCGTCGGGAAGTTTCAGAATCTCATCCAGCAGTTCCACCGCTTGCAGCGCATCGCGAACATCGCTGGCCCTAACGTTGGTTCGATTCAAGTGGATATTTTCGTCAATCGTACCTGCGAATATTTCGACGGAACGCGCCACCGCAAGCTGCTCACGGAGCGAATCAGGCCGCAACTCGCGGAGGTCAATTCCATCGAGCTCAACGTGGCCGGTATCCGGCGACCGCAACCCACAAATCAGGTCGATCAATGTACTTTTTCCGCTGCCGGCCGCCCCTGCCAAAGCGACTCGTTCTCCGGGCTCCAGCGTGAGGCTGATGTTTTCGATTCCCGACGCCCCCTGGTAGGAATAACTGGCGTCGCAAACGCGGACGCTGGCTGGAGCTCCATCGCGAAGGTGGAATAGCTTGTCGTGCGATTCAACATCCAAATCGAATAGTTGCCCGAGCTTGTCGACGGAAGCAAGCAAATCGTAAAAGCTCTCCATGTGTTTGCCGAGCTTTGCGAACGAACCCACGATGATCATGACGATCAGCTCTGCCGCCACGAGTTGGCCGAGCGTTAGCTGGCCCAATATCACCAACCAGCCCCCCAGCCCCAGCAAGACAGTAGCCGCTACGGCTTGCAACCCTAGCGCGAACAAGATTTGGCGAATGACGAGGCGGAAGTGAGTTCGGCGCGTGTCTAGCCAATGCGCCGCAAGCTGGTCGGCCCGGTCAAGGGCGAATTGGTTTCCGGCGTGCATCTTAAAGGCCGTCGGGTGGCGAGCCAGCTCTTGGAGCCAGGCGGCGATGGCGTACTTCGCCTTCGATTCCTTCACCGCGGTACCGATCGCTCCGCGCCCCAACCCGAACACAATCAGACAAATCATTGCCAACAGCGCAACGTCAAACCCTAGCAGAGACGGGTGGTAAAACCCGAGCACGGCCATCCCGATCACCGTTTGCAGCACAATTGAAATGCCGTCCAGCAGCAGTGCCGAGGCCGTTTTCTGGATGGTCGCTACGTCAAAGAAGCGATTCACCGCCTCGGGTCCATGTTTGGTGTCGAACTGTTCCTGCTGCACGCGGGGCAACCGATAGGCTAGGTCCTCGACGACTCGGATGAACAGCCGCCGCTGTATAATTTCTACCACGTAAGCGATCAGCGCCCGCATCGCGGCGGCGAATGCTAAGAACGTGAACAACAGCAAAGCGAGAATGATCACTGGTTGCAGATAGCGGCCAAACGCTACGGTGTTGACCAACGCCTCTACCGCAATCGGTGTCGCCAGCGTTAGCAGACCAACGATGGCTGAGAAGACCAACACCACCCAAAGGTCTTTTTTCTCAGGCAGCATCAACCCCAGCAGGCGCTGGAAAGGAGGAATGGACTGCCCGGGGGCAAGAGGTCCTGTGGGAGCCTGGCAACCCAATGCCGCTTCGCCAATCAGCCACCGCCCCGATTCTTCCAGCGATTTCAGCCCCAACTCTTGTTGGAGTTCGCCGACCGAAACCCACCGCTCGACGTCGCCCGCTTCCAATTGAGAAATCAGCACGCGGCGGGCGTTCGCATCTTGGATTACCAGCCAATTGAGAGCTTGCTCGGCGGCATCACTCCCTTCTGCCAACGCCGAATCCGCATCCGCACACCATACTACGGGAACGCCCTCACGAACAAAGTAGACGGCCTCCCTAAGCGAGCATTCAACCGAGCGAATACGTAGGTTGACACTCTCTCCAACCTCGACGAGGCGGGCCAGCCACGATTTGGCGTCTTGCCCACCCATCGCTTGCTGGGTCTCGCCTAGCACGCGGGCAGCCACGATGCGGTCGAACGCGACTCCTGAAGAAGCGGCAAAGGTTTCCAAAACTTGCAGCGCTTTCATCGCCGCTACTTTGGAAGGGTCGTATGGTTCGAGTGAAGGCATCTGGAATTCGAGCTACTTCTAGTATGGAAATTGTTCTCCGGCGGTTTCGCCAATACAGAAATCAAAAGGCCCGCTACGCCGGAGCGTGCCGCCTACGGTCTCGAAGGCGGTCAACGGCGCGCGAAACTGCTCGCCCGGCGCGTTCCACAGTGTGAGAGACGGTCGATTCAACCGTTTCCCCTTGGCCTTCTACCGAGACCTCACCCAATCGGTGCAACGTGACGACGACGCGACACGAATTGCCGGCTCCTCCTGATCCGTCGACATCGCTCATCACTAGTGCAACTCTGGTTATCTTGGAATCAAAGCGACTTAGAGCAAACAGAAGTCGACGCTCCGCCAGCTCTCGCCCTTCTTTCCCCAGGACTCTGTGCCGGTCGACAATGGAGATTTTCATAGGTCCTTCCTGTGTGTACAGCAGCAGCGATCAAACATTCTCTATATACGGCGCTGCAAGTAATAAAGTAAAATAGATA
This sequence comes from uncultured Planctomycetaceae bacterium, assembly GCA_937967755.1. GTDB lineage: Bacteria > Planctomycetota > Planctomycetia > Pirellulales > Pirellulaceae > CALBTA01. The sequence goes on from CALBTA010000055.1 coordinate 3,748, forward strand.
ATCACGCACTAACTCATAGAAAAAACAAATAGACTTGGAGGGCGCATGGAGTGGCTCAATTATCATCACCTCTATTACTTTTGGATGATCGCTAAAGAAGGAGGAATCTCCCGCGCCGCAGAACAGTTGCACCTCGCCCAGCCGACGCTCAGCAGCCAGCTCAAAAAGCTGGAGCAGTCGTTGGGTGAAAAGCTGTTTCAGCGCTCTGGCCGAAACTTGTGCTTGACTGATACCGGGCGAATCGCATTTCGCTACGCGGACGAGATATTCTCCCTCGGCAGGGAATTGGGCGATGCAATACGCGGGCGCCCGGTTGGTAGAGCCCAGCGGTTCACCGTGGGGGCGCCTGAGGTCATTCCCAAATTGATCGTGCACCGACTACTGCAACCGGCCCTTACTTTGGATGAACCAGTTCAGCTCATTTGTCGCGAAGGTAAGTTGCCTCAACTCGTCCAACAACTCGCCGTCCATGAGCTAGATATCGTGCTGTCGGATTCTCCCGCAGTTCTCCAGGCTGACGCCAAAGTCTATCACCACAGCCTGGGAAGCTGCGCCGTTACGATTTTTGCCACGGCTCAGTTGGCCAGGAAACACCGGCGCGATTTTCCACAATCGCTGGAAGGCGCGCCGATGTTGCTGCCCGCGAACAACACGTGGCTTCGGCGCGCGCTGGAACAATGGTTCGACGATTGCGACATTCAGCCGGAAGTGGTCGCCGAATTCGAAGACACTGCGTTGCTCAAGGTATTCGGTCAGCAAGGCCTGGGCGTGTTCCCGGGGCCGGCAGCTATTGAGCGGGAGATTTGCAGACAATACAAAGTCCGACCCATCGGGCAGATCGGTGCGATTCAGGAGCAGTACTTCGCAATATCTGTCGAGCGGAGGATTCAGCACCCGGCAGTCCTCGCCATTTCTCAAGCGGCCAGAGACGAACTGTTCGCTGATAGCTATTCTGAATGACAGGGCCAAAATCTTCCTAAGGAAGCTGCTATCGGCCTAAGTCGGACCGTGTCCCCAAAGATGCTGGATCGGCGTTTTGTGGCCCCAGGTGATGTCGGTTGGTTCTACGCCGAAGGCGGCGGCGATTTGCTTTCGTTCGGCGGGGCTGGGGGTCCAGCGGCCTTCGACGATGGCGGTGACCCGGTTGCGGTCGAGGCCTGACTTTTCGATCAACCCGTCCACATCGATCTGGTGTTCCTCACACAATTCGGCGACCGATTTCGTCACAGTAGACCTCCTGCATTTCTCGCAATCGTCTGAATTCTGGCGAATTCAGCTACGTTTCGCCGTAGGGCGGGCACTCTTGCCCGGCCATTGACGGGCAGGAGTGCCCGCCTTACGGGTTGAAACGGCACTCCCCCGAATTGTACCCGCTACCGGTTTTGGTGTAGCATAAAGGGCGTGAAATTGGTGACGCTCCTAGGCTTGATTGTATCGAGCACGCCAGCCCTTCCCATACGCCCTACTTTCGTGGGCGCGGGCTGAACCGTGGGGTGTGCGACGCGATGAGGCTCCGCTCCCGCGGCTTTTTCCAGCCCGCCGGATGAGTTGAATCGCCGCCGGCGCGGGGGGATGCCCAACGTCTTTTCGGGCAGAATCCCCCGAGCTGATCAAGCGGAAGCGTTCTATGGTGAGATTTCGATCAGGAGCATTATATGGCGACTGCTGAACTGAAGACCGGCCGCGAAACAACCGACATCCCAGCGCCCGAGCGTGAAGATTCGAAGTACCAATACCCCGGCATCCCGACCACCTGCGACGGGGCCGAAGCCGTGGTCTGGGTAGAAACGCACGTCGCCCAAGGCAGCGGGGCGTATCCGATCACCAGTAGCACGACGATGGGGGCCGGCTTCAACTCGGCCGTGATGAACGGCAAGCCCAACCTATGGGGCGAGCAGTTGGTTTTCGTCGAGCCCGAAAGCGAACACTCGGCCGCCACCTTCTGCGAAGGCTTCGCCGCCGCGGGTGGCCGCGTGACGAATTTCACATCGGGTCAAGGCCTGGTATTGATGAAAGAGGTGCTTTACACCATCAGCGGCAAACGCCTGCCGGTGGTCTTCAACATTGGTGCCCGCGCGCTGACTAGCCAAGGCCTGAACGTTCACGCCGGTCACGACGACGTGATGAGCGTGGCCGACGTCGGCTGGGGCGTTCTATTCGCCCGCAACGCCCAAGAGGCTGGCGACCTCTGCCTGATTAGCCGGCGGGCCGCCGAGCAATCCGACACGCCGTTCATGAACGTGCAGGACGGATTCCTCACGACGCATACCGTCGAAACCGTCCGCCTGTCCGAGCCGGAGTTCATGAAGAATTTCATCGGCAACCCGAAGGACAAGCTGATCAACCTGATGGACCCGGCCAACCCGGTGATGTCGGGCGTGGTTCAGAACCAAGACAGCTATATGAAAGGCAAGATCGCCCAACGGGCTTCGTACGACAAGTGCATGCCCGCGCTGGAAGAGGCGTTCGAAGAGTTCTTCCGCAACACCGGGCGGAAGTACGGCTTCGTCGACGCCTACCGCTGCGAAGATGCCGAGTACATTTTGGTCGGCATCGGTTGCTATATGGAAACGGCCCAGACTACGGTCGATTACCTGCGGGATGAGAAGGGCATCAAAGCGGGCTGCCTGAACATTTATTGCTTCCGCCCGTTCCCGTCCAAGGCGATTGTCGATGCGCTGCGAAACTGCCAGGCGTTCACGGTGATTGAACGGATGGACGACCCGCTTTCGACGACCGGCAACCACCTGACGCGTGAGATCAAA
>CALBTA010000056.1 GCA_937967755.1 uncultured Planctomycetaceae bacterium
ACTATTCGCCGGCGATTTGAAAGCCATCGCCACCGGCGAGCTTTCGCTGGAGCATGAAGAGAAAGAGAAAGAACTGTTGGCCATCGGCGAAGCGATGGGGCTTCGCGGAGCGGAGATCGACAAGCTGCACGCCCAAGCGACCAGCGAGATGAGCGAGAAGGCCACCGCCGGCGCACTAACCGGTTTGAAGGAAATGTCGCTGACGGTCGTCGACGGCGATTTCCCGCGTGATGTATTGGCGACGAAGAACCTGCAATTCGCGTCCTACGAAATGCCCGCTCGCCGCAACAGCGCGGAGAATTACGACGCCAAAACCAAACGGGGCGCTGGTAAGAAACGAGGCATACTATTGTTGGGTGAGATTGATTGGTCCAAGGTCGATCGCGAGCGCGCCGTGGCGACAAGCAGTCTTGCTCGTCAGCCTGATCAGCTTAGTGCGTCGTCCACACTCATCGGCCTGCGGGCAAGTATGTTTACAGCGATGGTTGGCATCTTGTTGGTTGGATTGGGGCTTTCATTTCGCACGCGCCGGTTGGTGTCGGTTTTGTTGGCCGCAGCGTTGACGGTTTCCGCATCGCCTGCGGCCTTCGCCCAAGACGAAGACGCCAAACCAACGATTCGCCAGCTTCTCAACGATCTGAGCCATAAGGAAAAGGCCGAAGCGGCGGTCGAAAAACTCATCGCCCGCGGCGAAGAGGCGAAGGAACAGCTTGAAGGCGAAGTCATCGAAGGGGGCGATTTGACCCGACGTGGTTGGGCGATTGTGGCCCTGGGTGAGATCGGCGGCGACGATGTCGACGCGCTGTTCAAGAAAGTCCACGAAGACAATCAGCAACCGCCGCTGGTCCGCACCTGGTGCGCAGCCGCCCGCGTGTCGATGGTTGACACCACCGACGAGCTAACCTCGCTCGCCCCGCTGGTGCAGCAGTTCCCGGCGCTCGGTCGTCCGATCGGCATGCGGCTGGTTGAAAAACTTTCCGAAGGGGAAGCCGCTTCGGCCGAAGGGTTGTTGGCGGTTAGCCTGCAAGTTCCACAATTGCAGTCGGCGCTCGCCCCGGCGATCATGGCCAGCGGAGCCGATCAACTGACGGTCGCCATGGCCACCGCCAAGGACCAAAACGTTCGCCGGCAAGCGGCCGCCTACCTGGCGACGCTCGCCGGTCAAGGTAGCAAGGACGAGGTCGCCAAAGCGGTCGTCGAGCAGTACCAGTTCGACCCGATGTCAAAAGACGTTCCTTGGAAGGATGGCCCGCTGTTCGTCCCCGGCATCCAGTGGGACAAGGAGAACGCCAAAGCGGTCGCGGGCAGCCTGGTGAAGTGGCACCTGTGGTGCGACATCAACGAGAAGGCCGCCGAGCAAAACCAAATCCACAACAACATCCGCAGCCTCGGCCTGGCGAATGCCGCAGGCTACCAAAGCCCCGGCTTCCAAAACGTCGGCACGGTGCAATGGCTAACCACCTGGGGCAAAGCGTTCGGCAAGGACGAACTGCAAGCGATGCTGGAAGAGCAGAAGGTGGAAGACAACGAGAAGTACACCGCGGCGCTGAACGGGTTGTAGCGTTCAACGCTTGGATTCCTCGCCGTTGAATTCCTTCGGGCCGATGGGTAGCATTGGTAAGGAGGAATCCATGCCGCTTCGAGATCACTTTCGCCCGCCGGTCAGCCAACGCTCGTCGTGGGAAGGCGTACACGGCCAATGGCCAGCCGTCATCGTTCAACAACTTGTCAAGATATTGCCGGCCCGGTTCACTGCCGAACCTCGTGTTCACCTGGGTACTAGAGCGGAGGTGGACATCGCCCGTTACGAAGTCGAAAGCGGCCCTGCGGAAGGCATCGAATCAAGCGAAGGGGGAGTCGCCACCGCCGTTTGGGCACCTTCGCAACCAACTTTAGCAGTCGAAACCGAAATAGCCGATTTCGACGAATACGAAGTTCGCGTCTACGACGTTGATTGCG
>CALBTA010000057.1 GCA_937967755.1 uncultured Planctomycetaceae bacterium
CGGAACGTGGATACCAGCAAGTAAGCGGCGGTCGCCTGACCGTCGGTCGCCAGACGCTGGAACGATTGCCTGATGTCTTCATGATCGGGCGATTGCTTTTGCAGGAAGGCGGCGTGCTGTTGCTCATCCCCGGCGCGCGAAGGGGTCAGCAATTCGTCGAATTCCTCGCATGCCGCGCGCAGTAGTTCACTGGTGTTCTTCTTCCGATCGGCCCAACGCCGCAGCTCGCGCAGCAACCGAGCCTCGGCCGTGTTGAGCATCATTGCCTGATGGGCGGGTGCGCCCGTTCTGAGCGCGTGACACGCCCGCACCAGGTCCAACAACAAGTGCCACGCCCATTCGAACTGCTTGCGGCCGATCATCCGCCGGGCGGAAATTTCGGCCAACTGCGCCAGCCAGCAAAAGTTTGCGAGGTCTTCATCGGCGCACCCGCGGCCCGCTTGCACGTCCTTGAAAGAGGAGAGCGGCTCGTGACACCGCCGCGCCGCTTCGCGAAACCGGGCCAGCGGCCGTTCGATCTGTTTCAACCAACGCCGCGGCCCACGATCCAGCCAAAAGGTCCGCCAGCGGTCGCGCCGGTCGATCCGCTCCGCCCCATAGCCGGGCGGCGTTTGCATTTGCCGCGACGCGGCCGCCGGCATCCCGCGCGGCAACCGCACATGCCGCAGCGACTTGAACGCATCATCAAACAGCGCCCGCGCTTCCGAGGCATCTTCGGGAAACTGCTCTCCATAGCCAGTGGCCGCACGTTCGATTGTGTTCGTCTCACCCATAGCATCAGGATAAGGCATACGGGCCGTTGGTGGCAATCAAAGGGGAGCCGCTAAACTGCTTTCCCCTTCGGCTTGATCGGTGTGCCGCCGCGTTCCAGGTAGAGCAAGTATGCCTGGTAATAAACGTGCGACATCGCCATCCAGGCCCAGGCGGCGATGACGTAAGAACCCACAAAACAGGCGAGAATGCCCAGCGGCATCAGTAACATCATGGCCAGGAATAGCCACAGGTAAGCCGCGAAGAGCGACTTCCAGGTTCGGCCGAGAAAATCTTTGATGAAGCCGAAGTCAATCGCCGGGCCAAGTTCTTCGGCCAGCCCCGCGCCCAGCATCATCGGCGTCATGATTAACATGGCAATGACGTTGATCGCGGTGATGCCAACGAACATCAACAGCCAGGTCGCAGCCATGCAGACGATGCCCAGGGCTTCCGCGTCCGCTTCTTCCGCCAGGCTGATCGAGAGCGGAACGATGCAAGCCACCGGGAACACGAAAACCATGATGATCGGCGTTAGCACCAACTGGGCAATCAATCCGGCGACGAACGGCCAGACGCCGCGCATCAGGTATTCTTTGAAACGACCGAAATCGAATGTGGGGTACATATCCTTCGGCCGGTCGAGCAACGCCGAGATCAGTTCAAACTGATAGCCCATGAACACAATCGGCCCCACCACGGGAATGAACATGCAAACCAGCACGAGCAGAAGGTTGGTCAACCATGCCAGGTTGTCAAAGATGTAATAGAACGCCCGCTGCACGTCGATCGATTTCTTCGCCGAGTGGCCTTCCGCCATCGGTGACTGGTAAGGGTCTGGTTTGTCAAGATTGCTCATTGGTACGTGATCTCAGTTTGCTAACTGTGTTCAGAGCCGGGGCGGCAGAAGATGCTGGTGCGCCGCGAAACCCTACCGCTCCGCGATGCTTTTCTGCGCCCAGGCGGCTGCGCCGATGACGCCGGCGTCGTCCCCTAGTTTGGCGGCGACGACTTCAAATGTGTCAACGTACGGCGTGAGCACGCGCTGTTTGGCGGCTTGACGAACCTCTTCCACAAACAATTCAGTCATCGCCTCGACCAGTCCGCCGCCGAGAACGACGATGTCCGGCGCGAGCAGGTGAACCACCCCTGCAACCGCCCGCCCGATGTGCCGCGCGGCTTCGCGGACGATGTTCTCGACCGGTTCGTCGCCAGCTTTAATCGACGCCGCCAGTGCGCCGCTGCGGATATCGCTTAGGTCAGTGCCGGCGTTTTTTAGTAAATGCGGTGCCTGACCCCGGTAGGCGGCCGTGGCGGCTCGCGAAGCAATCACCAGCCGGCTTGCGACTGCCTCCAGGCAGCCACGGCGACCGCAGCCACACAGCGGACCCTCAGGTACGACTTGAACGTGACCGATTTCCATGCAGGAAGAGTTCTTCCCGCGCAGAATTTTCCCGTCGTAGACGCAGCCGCCGCCGATACCCGTGCCGGGAAAAACGCCCACAGCCGTGCGCGTTTTCTGGGCCGCCCCGAAGCGAAATTCACCATAAACGCCCGCGTCAACGTCGTTCATGATGATGGCTGGGCAGCCGAATTCTTTTTCTAAATGCGCTTTGACCGGCACTTTCTTCCAGCCCAGGTTGGGCGCGTCGCGAATCACTCCGCGATCTAGGTCAAGCGGTCCCGGACAGCCAACGCCGATACCCGCCAACTGCGAGGCTTCAATGCCCGCGTCGTCCATCGCCTTGCGGATTGTCTTGACGATCCGCGCGAGGCCTGCCTCCATGCCCTCGCTGCCCTTGGTCTTCGTACGATCCTTGCCGATCGCCTCAAACTTCGATCCCTCAAAAACCTTAGCCAGCATTTTCGTGCCGCCTAGGTCGAAGCCTATCCAGTGGTTCTTTGCTTCTCCTTCAGCCATTCCACTTTTCCTCACGATTGGTCCGCGCCCGTCGAAGACGCTGAGTTCGTCTACCTCTTCGGCCTCAACGCGGCCGGATGCGTTGCGAGTATCTTAACCAATTCTTCGACAAGGCCGGGCTGGTCTTTGGCGAGATTGCGCCGTTCCAGCGGGTCGGCCTGGTAGTCATACAATTCGAATTCCGTGGTGTCCGGCTTGCCGCCCCACGGCTTCCATTCGACCAAGCGGTAACGCTCTGTCCGAATCGCCCGGCCCAAACGGTTTCCGCGCGGGTAACAATGGTACGCGTGATCGCGAACTGTTTTTCCGGGGTCTCGCAGAATTGGCACCAGGCTCTTGCCATCAATCGGTTGGGGGCCACCAGGTGCGGGCAACCCGGCCAATTCGGCGAGTGTGGGGTAGATGTCAACGGTTTCGACCAACGCTGGCGACGCGGCACCCACCTTGGAAACGCCCGGCGCGGTGATGATGATGGGAATTCGGTTGGCCTGCTCGTAATTGGTATGTTTCGTCCACGCACCGTGGTCGCCCAGATGATAGCCGTGGTCGCCCCAGAGGACCACAATCGTATCGTCCGTCAGTTTCAGTTCATCGAGGGCATCCAACACCCGCCCGACTTGGGCATCCATGTAGCTGAGCGAAGCGTAATAGCCGTGAACGAGCGTTTGCTTCAATTCCTCGTCGAGCGGCGGGCGCTCGGGCACAGGCTTGTACTGATTCAACTCGCCGAGCGTCTTGCCCGCATAGGTGGGAGCGCCTTCGGGCGGTTGGGTGAATTTTGCTGTGGGGAGTTTTTCAGGGTCGTACAATTCCCAATACTTTTGAGGTGCACAGAAAGGCAGGTGCGGCTTTGTGAAGCCGAGAGCGAGGAAAAAACGTTGATCTTCGGCCTTGTACTTTCGCAGCCTGCGAATTCCCTCGGCGGCAATTCGCCCGTCCGCGTAGGCGTCGTCGCCAACGTCGGCTATTTCCCACGCCGCGCCGCGCGGAAGCCCCTGTTTGCTGCGGTTGCTGAACAAAGCTTCCTCGCGAGTTAATTTACCATTGGTACTTTCCGGCAAGACGTAGTCGATCACCTTGTCGGGGTGAAACGGGACGCTCCACGACTTCGCATCGTCGATATTCCCATGCCCGATATGGAACACTTTGCCGACGCCCGCGGTGTGGTAGCCATGCTTCTGGAAATGCTGCGGCAGGGTCACGGCATCGGGAAACCCGCGGCGAAAGTGATATCCCAAGCTGTAAATGCCCAGCGACGTTGACCTGGCCCCGGTCAGCAAATTGTTCCGCGAAGGGGCGCAGACCGCCTGATTGCAATAGGCCCGGTCGAAGCGAACACCGCGCGCCGTGAGGCGGTCTAGGTTGGGCGAGTGAACGAACGCATCGCCATAGGCCCCAAATGACGGCTTGAGGTCATCGACGAGAATTAGCAGCACGTTGGGATTTGACTCGGCCGCAGCGACGGCAGACCCAAGCGAGCAGATCGCAAATAGTACGAATGGAATCACAGGTGAATTTGGGCTCCCAAAGTAGGACGGGTTTGTAACCCGTCTTCAATGCGACCGATTTTGGACGGGTTACAAACCCGTCCTACGGCAGTGCCTACTCCTGGCGAACTTGCCCGTATAGCCAATCGACCAGTTCTTCCTCTTCGTAAGCCGGGCCCCATACGAAGTGGCCTTGGCCGGCGTACTCAGTGTACTTGGGCTTTCCACCGGCGGCTTTCAGCGCGGCGACCGCGGTTCGCGAACGCTCGACCGGCACGGCGTTGTCTTTGTCCCCGTGGAATATCCACATCGGCACGTGGGCGATTTCGTCGGCCTTGGAATTATCCATGCCGCCGCAGATCGGCACGGCGGCGGCCCAATACTTTGGGCGGCGAACCAGCGCGTCAAACGTACCGTACCCACCCATCGACAACCCGGTGACGTAGCAGCGGTTCTCATCGATGTTGAATTCTTTCTCCAACGCATCGAGTATCTCGAACGTTAGCCGCATCGCGTAACTTGGATCTTTCGGCGTGGCAACGGGCGTCTTCGCGCCCCAATCGACTTGCACCCATTTGTAGTCGTCTTTGCCGTTGGGCTGCCGGCCGGCGGGGCATTGCGGGGCGACGATGATCGCCGGTTGCTGCTTCTGCACTTCCTCCGAGGCGAAGCGCAGGAATTGGGCGTGTTTCAACTGCTTCTCGTTTTCGCTTCCCCGCTCACCCGCGCCGTGCAGGAACAGAATCAAGGCGTGCTGCTTCGTCTTGTCGTAGTCCGCTG
>CALBTA010000058.1 GCA_937967755.1 uncultured Planctomycetaceae bacterium
GAGGAAGGCCCGCATGCCGACTTCACGGTCGTGAAGATCCTCAAGCCCGGCGGCGACGTCGAAGTGGGTGATACGTTCTACTTGCCAATGACGAAGGCCGATGCCAAAGAACCACCGCCGGTTGCCTATTACGCGCATTTGGATGAAAAGTCGGGCAAGTGGTCAAGGCCGTGGGGGATCAGCCAAACGGGTCGCGAGTACCTGACGAAGCTGGCGTTGGGCGACCCGGCTCTCAACCGGGCGTCGCTGTACGCCCGCTATTGGAATTCCGCCGACGAAGCGGTGGCCCGCGACGTTCATGAAGAAATTAACATGCTGTCGGACGACGAAGTGCGCCCCGTCGCGGCGCTAGTTGATCGCCAGAAGATTCTCGCCCGCATCGAAGACCCCAAGCTTCCCGCCAGCCGCTTGCGGTTGGCTTACCGGTTGTTGGAAGCGCGCCCTCAGCGCGAACCGGCGGATATTGCCATGCTGAAGCGGCGGTTGCTATCGGACGACCCGGCCGATCTGCGGGGCCTGGATTGTGCCATCGCCTGTTACCTGACGCTCCACCCGGCCGAAGAAGCGGTTGCCCTGGTGGAGAAGCGGTTTTTGTCGAACCGGGAAGCGGAATACCAACACACCTACGCCGCGATCATGGCGCTGCGTTATCACATCGACCTGGGCGTGCTGCCGAAGCAGCGGCTCGTTCGGGCGCTGCGGCTGATGTTGCAGCGGCCGGAATTGGCCGACCTGGTGGTGATCGATCTGGCCAAGGCCGAAGATTGGGAGTCGATGAATCAGTTGGTTGAACTGTTTAAGACAGCCGAAATCAAAGGTGCGCAGTGGGTGCGCGTGCCGACAATCCGGTACCTGCGCGTCTGCCCGTTGCCTGCGGCCGAGGAACATCTCCGCGAGTTGAAGCGAATCGACCCCGATGCGTTTGACAAGGCGGGAAAGTTCGGCTTCGCCCTTCCCGAAGAAAAGCCCGATGCCAACGGCGTGGAGTCGTAGTTGTGAAGCGGCAGGGCGCAAGCCCTCCGGTGAGTTGACCAACGGATATATACCGGGCGGCTTGCGCCGCTCCGCTACCCCGGGTTACTGACTCTGCTGCGGCTTGCCTTTGTCGTTCTTGCCGCCGCCGATTTTCAAAATGCCGTTGGGTTCCAGTAGGTGCGTGCGGCCGTCGGCGGTGCGGCAATAGGCCCGTACCTTGTCGCCCTTGGCGGGGATGAAACCTTGCCCTTGCGGGCCGGTGAACCCGTCCGGGCGGGTCTTCGGCCGCCACGTTTCGAAGGTGATCGTTTGCTCCGCTTCACCCTTTTGCACTCTTTCGACCCGCATGGTGATCAGGAATCGTTCGTTCAAAAACGTCTGGCCGCCGAAGTCTAAGGCGAGGTTCTCCACCTTGACGTCGGTAATCGTACCTTCGACGATCAGGCTCGACCCTTCGCGAAGCTGCTGCAGTGAAAGGTTCGGAATCGCGGCGGTTACTACCGTGGCGAAGCATAGCGAAAACGCAGCGGCTGCCGGGGCCAGGAACATTCTTGTAGACGGGGACTTCATGATTCGATCTCCAGAGAGGGAAGGGGCTGGAAAAAACTTCCGGAATCTTACCAGAAAAGTGTACCACTCGCTTGACAAGGGGAGCCGTTTTAATATAATGAACATATGTTACGTATTCACAGGTCCACATGTAGGCAGATTTCTCCGAAATCTGCCAAGGAACCAGCGGAGGTTTTAGATGTTGGAATCAACTAACGGGCAACGAGCGGCCAATTTCGGAGAAAGCGGTCTGCAAAGGATTCACCACCACCGTCGATTTTGCGGTACTTTGGTGAATTGCACAGGTGACAGCCAACCAGCGGAAAGGACACAAGATATTATCAGGCAACGAGTTGCGTCGATGCAGGCATTCCGAAAAACGGGCCAAGAATTCACCACCCGCACCGGAGAAAGGGTAATGCTGGTGATCGGCCCTAAGCTGAGCGGCGGCAAGACGTTAAGGCAGAACAGAGGGCATCTTGGTGAATTCCGTGGTGAATCGAAACGGTGCCAATAGCCGCGAATGCAACACATCGCGGAGTGTTGTGCGTCGCTCGTTATAATACCAACAGCGTAGCCTCAAGCTGCCAGCTTGTGAGCTAAAACGGATCGATTTCGATCGCGGAGTGAAACTAGCGACTGACCGACCACATGAAAAGGCATTATTCAGCGGGCAAGCTGGCAGCTTGCCGCTACGGGGGTTTTTCAACACGCGTGTTGCACAAAGGCGCGCAGCGCGCAACACTTTTGGGGCCCCCTGAGGGCCGGCGAAGTGTTGCAAAACCTCCAACTTCGCGCAGCGCGCGTGATGAAAAACTACGAACCTTGTTGGTGAAAATATGAAGATTATCCTTGCCAGCCCTCGCGGGTTTTGTGCCGGCGTGAACATGGCGATTGAGAGCCTGGATTTGGCGCTGACCGCCTTCGGGCCGCCGGTTTACGTTTATCACGAGATTGTTCACAACAAATACGTGGTCGAGACCTTCAAAGACAAAGGGGCCGTCTTTGTGAACGATCTGGAAGAGGTCCCCGAAGGTTCGAATCTGCTGTTTTCGGCGCACGGGGTTTCGCCGGAGATTCGGGCGGTCGCCAAGAGCCGAAACCTGACCGCGATCGACGCAACCTGCCCGTTGGTGAC
>CALBTA010000059.1 GCA_937967755.1 uncultured Planctomycetaceae bacterium
GCGGCCGAAAGGCATCGCTGCCGGCGCTTTGGAAATCGCTATAGACACCCAGGCGAAGGTCCAACTCGGTCGAGAGCCGCTCGTTCAGACGCGGCGTCCAATAGAAATCAACGTAAGCACTGTAGACGCGCGGCGGCAACTCACCATCGGAGAGTAGTGTTGGCTCCAACATCGGCGGGTCCCAAAGGTGCAGGATAAAACCGGGCGTGATCAGCAGCGGCTGTTGACTGAACAGGAACTCAGGCAGTGCAAAGGTTGCTGCGACTTCGGAATCGTTCATGCCGAATTCGTCAGGGTCATCCTCTCCCGCGACGAACGTATGCCGCAAGCGGACGCTTTGCACAAACTTCACGTACTGGCTGGGCACGAACGTGGCCGTTCCCCAATCGGGCGCGGTGAACACTCCACCGAGTGCGGGTGCCGGCGAACCGTAGATCGACGGGGGTGTACTGGCAACGGGCGGAACGTTGGTGCCAAAGCCCTGGGCGATGGGCGGCCCTGTGACAACAGGCGGCACGGGCGTGGTGGCTTGTGCCAGGTATACGGTGTTGTTGCCCGTGGCAATTGTCGGCGGCGCGACGCCGGCAACCGTCACTCCAGGCGGTGGCGGCATGGTCGGAATGGCGGCCGGTTGTTGGTAGACGCCCGGCTGCACTGCGTACTGACCGACGACGGCTGGTTGCGGTACGGCGACCGGCATGGGCACTGGCGTCGGGCCGTATTGAACGGGCGTCTGTTGACCCGGTGTCGGTTCCACGGACATACCGCGTGGGCCCCATTGCTGCGCGTCCGCGGTCGATGCACAGCCCAAAAACACGGCCTGGGCAAACACAAGGGCGACGAGTAATTCGCGTTTGGTTCTGAGAATAGATTGCGGCATCAAGAAAAACTCAAGGCGAAGCGGGATGCGTGCCGAACATGAGAAGTTTGGCAACTGCGGAAATACCAACCGCATCGGAGTACGGTCAAGGCCGGTTGAATGTTCGCCGCCCTCGCCCTCCAAATCGATGCCCGGTTCACCCGTCCCGCTCGACGCGCAGTCGTGGCAGTGCTATCTTCGCTACCACTATGGAAGCCCCTCTATTGCACATCGTTCTTTACCAGCCGGAGATTCCGCAGAACACCGGCAACATTGGGCGGACCTGCGTGGCGCTAGGGGCGAAACTGTGGCTAGTCCGACCGCTGGGAGTGCGATTGGATGATGAATACCTGTCGCGCAGCGGGCTGGACTATTGGCAACACCTGCAGTGGCAAGCGGTAGATGATTGGGAAGACTTGCAGCGGCAACTTTTGCCGCAGCCAACGCGAACCTGGCTGCTGACCAAGACGGCCCAGCGCATTTACACCGACGCCCAATTCCAAGCGGGTGACGCACTGGTGTTTGGCAGCGAAAAGGCCGGGCTGCCCGCTTCCATGCTCGAGACTGCCGGGGAACAATCGCTGCGCCTTCCGATGCGCGCGGAAGTGCGCAGCTTGAACCTGGCTAGTTGTGTCGCGGCAGTAGGCTATGAAGCGCTGCGGCAATTGCAAGCGTTGTAGAACGCAGTTCCACTGCGTCCGGAACGCCGCCTTTCGCTCCGCGATAAACTGCCTTTCGCGGAGCGAAAGGGCGACACTCAGCGTTAGTACCGGTGAATCCGAAGCGCTCCGTTGATCTTCACTTCCCAGACGTTCTTGCCTTCAGGATCGACCTCTCGATAGCCTTGGGTGTCGACGATGAGGGTGTTGCCGTTGTCTAGGCGCTGGGCATCGTAGGGCGATGAAAGGCCGGCCTTCGTCCAGACGCGCTTCTTGTCCGGCGTGACTTCAACAACTTGGCCCGCCCCGCTGAGGGCGACGAGCGTGTTGCCGTTATCCAACCTGCGGGCGGCGAACGCTCCTCCCATGCCCGTCATCTCCCACACCGTTTTGCCTTCGGGGTCGATCTCCACCACTTTGCTGGCCGATTGCAGCGCCACGAGCGTGTTCCCGTTTTCCAACCGGCGGGCATCTTGCGGGTTGCCGTTGACCTGTTGCTGCCAAACGATCTTCTTCTCGGGCGAGTACTCAAAAATCTTATTGACGTTGGAACAGGCAATCAGCGTATTGCCGTTGTCTAACCGGTGCGCGTGCGACGCGTTACCCGGTAGGTTTTCGATCTTCCAAACTTCCGCGCCTTTCTCGTCCAACTCCACCACCATTCGCCCGCTGTAAGAACTGATCAGACGGTTGCCGTTGGGCAACCCATCAGCCCCCCACGGTTGATTGATGCCAGTTTTTTGCCAGATTTCTTTCCGATCGGTATCGAGTTCAATCACCTTGTTGTGGCTATACATCGCAACCAGCGTGCGGCCCAACAGGGCATTGGAATCTCCGATGGGAAGCTTCAACTCGGCGTCCTTCCCGGCGGTAGAGAGCCAATCTTGCCAGGCTTTGGCTGCTTCGGCGCGCTGCTCAGACTTTTCGTAGGCGATGAATTTGAAGCGCTGCCCGGTCATCGCCCGCAACGACTGCACGGTGCGCGAGCGAATCTGCAAGTCTTCCGAATTCAGCAATTCGCCCAGCGGTTCCAAAACGGAGCGCTCGCCCGCGTTCGCCAAGGCGATGGCGGCCGTCAGGCGGACTTCATCGGACTCGTCTTCCAGCATCGGCGTGAGCGCGTCCTTCGCCCTATCGCCCAGCGCCTTTTCAATACCCGCGATGGCGACGACGCGAACGTTCGCCTGCTCGTGACCAGCCGCTTCGCGCAATCGGTCGGCATCTTCCGCCGTGGCGATTTCCGCGACAGCTTGCCGAGAAATTTTGACCAGATTGGGTTTTTCAACGATTGCCGCGACCGCCAGCGCTTCGTCCACAGTGCCGGGAATCGCTTCTTTCTTCACCTTATAGAGCGCGGAAAACAGCAGCCCATCCCGGGCGCTGGTTAGCGACGCCAGTTGTTCCTTGGAAATATTCGTTCCGCTATCGAGATGGGGTTGTGCTTCGGCGATCATCGCGAGTGTCGTCGCCGGATCACGGTCCACCAATTCGATTTCCTTCAAACTGTCGTACAGCATTTGGTTTGCCGCCGCGGCACCTTCATTCTTTAGACGCAAAGCGTGCGCGCCTTTTAGATCGACCAGCGCCTCGTCGAAATCTTTCCCCCGCGCTTTCAGCCGCATGCGCTGAAGCTGAGCTTCGCTGTCGCCTTCTTCGATGCGCCGCTGCAGCGAGGCCAGGCGTGTTTGCAAATCTTGCAGGGCGTAAGCGCGGGCCATACCAATCGCAAGCAAACGCGTGCCGTCGGAAAAGAGATTTCCAACCGGTTCTTTGGAGGGCGAAAACACACCAACTTGTGCGGTGATCTTGCCGGTTCTCGCATCAACCCGAGCAACTTCGTCACCCGTGGGCATATAGACCGCGTCGCCCGTCACCACGCCGTGGCCGTACGACGGGTTGGTGAAGCGGGCTTCCCAAACCATGCGGCCGTCTTTGTCCAAGTCGTAACGCCGCAGCGATTTTTTGCCCGCGATGAACATGCCGTCGCCCAGCACGCCAAGTAGGTACTCACCGGCGTCGTCGTCACCTGTGGGACGGCGGGGTGATTCCCAGATCATTTGTCCCGTGCGGCGATCGAGCGCGAATAGCGTATCGCAATCCGACGCGACCACGACCAGCGACTTGCCATGCGGGATGGCGACGTCTTCCTCCCAGCCTTCCATACCTTGCAAGTTTTGTTGCGGCCGCCCGAAGCGGGCCATATTCATCATGTTTTTCGAACTGCGTTGATAGCGAACCGCCCAGCGGACGGCTCCGCTCATCGCGTCGACCGCGAAGATGACACCGCAACCGGTCGCCACATAAGCATCGCCCCCGCCGACCGAAACCCCGACGGGCGACCAAGGGCTGGCCCCGCTCATCGGGTCTTCGCAAAGAAACGTCTTCCACGCCAGTTCGCCAGTGGTCTTATCGAACGCGTGCAGCCACAGCGCCCCGCCGTCGCTGACCGGGGCGAGGAGGAATTTGGCATGTGGAACGGGCGCGGCCATGAAGCCGGAGTCAAACTTTCCATCGGGGACTTTGCCATCGGCGCTCCGCCGCCAAATGAACTTGCCGTTGGTTGCACTGTAGGCCGAGATAAAGTTCGTCCGGCTACGGCGGGGAACATTGCGATAGTTGAAACCGCGATTAACGTTGTTGTTGGCCGCTGTCGGTTCGCCTTCCAGCGGCCCGTCGATGGTGTACAGCACGCCATCGCTGATTGCCATCGCCTGATTCAAGCGGTCGCCAAAGATGAACGATTCCATGCCACCCATTGGTTCGACTTGCGACGAATTCATCCCGTAGGAACGCCGCATCTGGGCGAGCCAGGCCATGAGCTTCGGAGGTTGGTAGACGGCTTCGCGGCTCATCCACTTCAGCTTACCCGTGTTGGAATCGCGGCAAACAACGCGGTCGTGCCGTTTGTAAAACACCAGCCCGTTGTGCAATAGCATCTGCCCCGTCGGCAGCCAGCCGTTTTGTTTCCATTTAGCCAACAGTTGATCGCGGCTGAGTGGACCGGTGTTTACTTTTTGCCGCCCGCCATACGCCGAGCGGCCCATGAACCCGCCTTCAAAAATTATCTGCTGTTGATTGGAAGCGACGCTGGTCAGCCCGCTGCTCTCCAATTCGAAGTTTTCGAACCACGCTTCGGAAAGTGTTTCTTGTGTGACCGACACGGGCAAAGTAGGCATGTGGCCGTTGCGTTCGGCTCCGCCCCAAGCCAACCGCCAGGAGTCAGCCGCGGCGATCTCGGTTTCCCCAGCGCCATGATCGACTTCGTTTTGAACGAGCGCGGTGACGCGAGCATACGTGTTGGCGTCACGTTCGTCCTGCAGATTGCTGATCGTATCGCGGGCCGCTTCTACATCACCCAGCCGCGCATTGGCCAACGCGAGACGCAGCAGCATTTCACTGCGCGAAATGCTGGGGTCGGGATAGTCGTTGAGAATTCGCGACAGCAACCGGCCAGCGCCGACAAAGTCGTGACGGTCCAACCGCAGGCATGCCAACTCGAATGCCGCGTCGTCGCCGAGTGAACTCATGAAGTACATCCGCACGACGTCGGCCAACGCCTGCTCGCGATCATCGCCTTCGCCGGCAGCCAAAATCGCATGGGCTTCGCCGTCTGCCGCCAGACGGTACTGACGCAGGCCCGATTCAGGTAGCAGCGAAATAGTCCGTTCGATCTCTTCGGAAACCGACATGTACTTGCGGTACTTCCGTTCGAACGATTTGCTCGTCCAGTTGGGGCGGGTCATCACCGTCTCGCCTGACTCGTTGAGCACGCGCTGCCAAAGAATGGTGGCGAGGTCAAAACGCTCTTGCTCGACAAACTGCTCCGCCCGCTTGAGGTAGGTTTCCAGTTCCGGATCGGTCTTCAATCCCGCACCGCCGGGAAACTCCGCTTCGACCGATTCCTCCGGGTCTTCGACCTTGGGATCCACACTCTTGACCACTTCGCGGACTTCGACTTCAGCTTCCTTGACCTGGATTTCGACCTG
>CALBTA010000060.1 GCA_937967755.1 uncultured Planctomycetaceae bacterium
GCGAATGCGTGCGGTCGTGATCGACTCGGGAACGTCGCGCAATCCCATATGACCCGTCACAAAACTGCAAGTGATTTCGTCCGAGGTCAGCATCATGCAATGCCGCGGGGCGTTGGTCAGTTCAGCAAATATCTCGGTGTGGCCCGGCTGCGTAATACCCGCTGCGTTGAGCGCTTCTTTATGAATCGGCGCGGTCGCCACGGCGTCGACTTCGCCCGACAGCGCCGCCGCGACGGCCGCTTCGATATACCGGTATGCCGCCCGGCCGGTTGATTGGCTGACCTCGCCGGGGGTGATCTTCGATTCACATCCTTCCGACAGATCGAATACTTTCGTCGCATTGCTATTGAGGCCGAGGGCGTCGGCGACTTGGGCGATAATCCGCGCGTCGCCGTAAATGATGGGCGAGCAGATCTTGTTGAGCTGAGGATCGTTCGCCGCGATGAGCGCAAGCTCCGGCCCGACCCCGGCTGGGTCGCCCATGGTGATTGCAATGCGTGGCTGGCCTTTCGCCATTGGGTCCTACGGAGGGAGGTAAGCTTACTTCTATTGATATCGTTTTCGACTCCCTCGGATAGTGGACTGAGGGTAGCGCGCCGGCCGAATTCGACTATCATGGGGGCAGGGGCGAGGCGAAGCGGCCATGCAAAATCACCACGACTATTCCGAAACCAATCACGCACCGGCGGGACTACCGTCGGGTGGAAAGGTCGTGATCATCGGATCGTTGGCCGCGATCGGCATTTCCGTTGTGCTGCACGGCATCCTGATTGCCGCACTGGCCATCTGGTACGTGAAAGCGCCCGCTGCGCCGGTGGGCGAAACGGCGATTGCCCAATCAAGCACCGCGTCCGCGCCGCAAGAATTCCAGCCGCCGCCGCCGGAGCCTTCGCCCGATGTCAGTTCCAGCCAGGTGAATACGACGCTTGAGCGGGTTACCGATTCGTACGAAGAGAAGTCTCCCGAAGAGCAGTTGGGGGCGTTGGAAGAACAGGCGGCCGAACTTGAGAAACTGGCCAACGAAGAATCGATCGATGAAATCGCCGCCAAGTTTCGCGAGTGGACGAACATTGACGAGCGGGCAAGCCAACCGGCCGACGCGCCCAGCGATGCGGCGTTTGACTTCGATACCGGGCAGCTTCACGACGTGGTGCGGGCGGAAGATGCCGACGGAAATGTTACATACCGCAGCACGTTGGTTGACGCGGGGGGCAACACTTTCGAAGTGGAGATGACGGGCGAAGAGGGCGAGCAGGCGTACCGCACGATGCAGACCCTCAAGCAGTACCCGCTGGCCGAGAAGGTTTATCGGCAGATGGCAATGCCGCTGTTGGATCGGGCGATCCAAGCGAAGCGGAATGCCGCGAACGATGACAACGAAGCTGGCGATCCAGACATCGACGACCGCGATCCCTTCGACGAAAGCTGATCCTGCAAGGCAGCGGCCGATTGTGTAAAACTCCATCGACGGAACTTATTCGCCCGCCTCGCCTTCATAAGCTGCGCCGCCAGAAGAGCTATGCCGTTTCAATTCCAGTGCCCCGCGGGACATTTGTTAGAGGCGGACGAGTCGCAAGTCGGCCAACAATCGCAATGCCCGATGTGCGGACAGACGTTCGCCATCCCTTCGCCTGCTGGCGTCGGGCCATCGCCTGCGGAAGAAGTCAGCCCGTTTTCCGTCGGCCCGGCCGGACCTCCTCCGGGGCAGCTTGAAGAATCGGCGGCAACGTTTTCTCTCGAAGGAGGCGCAGCGCCGTTCGATCCCACTGGTGCGCTCGCCGGGCCGACGATGCTGCACATCCCTTGCCCCAACGGGCACGAATTGGAAGTGCCGCCCGACATGATCGGCCAAGATGCCATGTGCCCGCATTGCGGCAGTCAGTTTCTATTGCGGGAAAAGGACAGCGCCGAGGCGAAACGCCGAAAGGCACAGCAACTGGAACTGAAGGATTACAAGGCGGGGAAGAACTGGCTGATGTGGGCCGTCATCTTCGCCGTGTTGGTGCTGATCGGACTGATCTTGATGATCGCGATGCGCGGCGGAGGGTAGACGGCTGGCCTATTTAACATGTGACGCCGCGGTCGAGCTATTGCCGTCCGGCGAAAATAGAAGGTTCAGCGCTTCCTTTGCCATCGAAGCCCCGGCGCGAGTGCCTTTGGCAGTGGCCGCCGATTCCGCTGGCCCACATTGCCCGCGGAATTCCACCGCGGTAACCTGCCCCCAGGGAATGCTCCGCAGAAGTTCACAGCTACGCGTTCGGTAGATAAGCCACAAGTGCGCGGCATCGGTACGCGGGGAAACTTCGGCGACGAGCACTCGTCCGCTGGTCAATTCTACTTGCACTATCTCTTGCGCTTCCGTCTGTGGTTCCGTGCCGAAGAAGCCGGCAGCGGCGACGGCGATGAGAGCACTAAGCAATCGGGCGGTGGCATTGTCAAAGATATTCATGATGTAGGGTTGGCTTGTTAGTTGGGATCCAGAGGTGTTCGATTTTGATACCCAATGCCATTGCAGCCCCTATGCCAACGAGCCACCTCCAGCCGCTGGCTGTTGGGATAAGTCGTTGCCGTGGCCAGCTTTGCGTCGAATATCTCGCGTTAGCGCGCTGGCTCATGCCGGGGCAATTTCCGCGACATGATGCGAAAAGGCATCATCTGACGGTTCGATTGCACCACACCCGGCGTTGCATTAGAGCAACATCGGCGAGCAACCCTTCGAGCTGTCATTCACCCGCTGCGACCTATATTTGAAAAGTTCCAACCGGCGCAGCTTCGTGCTGGAATGACCAAAGAGATACAAACCGCAGCCGACTTAGGATTCGAGACGGCGTAGTTTGCGCTCGTTCAATTCTCAACAAAATGGGAAACGCTGGAATGTCACTACAGATTGCGCTTCGGGCTTCAGCGGCTGCGCTAATCGGCGCGTCGATTTCAATTGCGGTTGGTTCTGCGCAGCCGAGCGCGCTATTTGCGCAGGAACCGGAATCGCAGGCGTCGACAGCCGATACCCTCACTTCCGAGCCCGGCGATGCCAAAGGTCAGCAGCGAGAGGGAACGAAACTGACGGGGCAGCTCGGGTACTTCCGGACAACCGGCGATCGGTTGTCGTTTCACTTCGCGGGTAGCGAAGAGAGCTACGCCTGCCTGGAGAATCTGGCGCTCGACCGCATCGCCAAGGTCATCGCCGAACGCCACGATACGCCTGATCAATTATCTTGGCAGGTGAGTGGTGTGTTTACGGAGGTCCGGGGTGGCAGCTATTTGCTTTTAACCCACGCTGTGTTGAAGAACAAGTCGCGGCGGCGTTCGTCGCTGCCGTAGGCGGCCGCCTGATCCAGGCAGATTCTGATCGTGGCACAACTCAGGGCGTTAGGTGTCTGAAAACCTCGCGACGGATTGGCAATCCAT
>CALBTA010000061.1 GCA_937967755.1 uncultured Planctomycetaceae bacterium
TCCTCGATGTAAGGAAGTATCTGCACTTGCCAGCTATAACCTGCGGGAGTGTCGCCGTTAGCAGTACCCGGAACCGCCGCGCCGTCGCCGACGTAAGGACCAATCGCGTTGGTTCCCAACGGATAGCGTTTCATAGAGGCTTCGTAATTCGCAGCGCCCAGCGCCAACTGGCGGACATTGCTCAAACACCCGTTGCGACGAGCCGCTTCCCTCGCCGCATTAATGGCGGGCAGCAACAACAACACCGGCATCGCCAACACCAATAGGGCAAAACTGGTGAAGGCGAAGATAATCCCGGTGGTGGCAAACCCGGAACCTTTCAATCTGCCCTGGCTGTTCTTGATGTCTGATAACCCGGTGAAGCCCAGAATTAGGCTGATGACCCCGGCGATACCGCAGGTGAAGAACGACAGCAGGCCGAGCAGCAAACTGGCGATCGCCTTGCCGCTGGTTTGCTGCGGTTCACCCCATTGGTCGGGTTTATCGGGAACGACTTTCGCCTGGTACGGGTTGTTGTCGGGTGGGATCTGGCTCATGAGATTGCTCAGCAACTAGTTTCAGGGAAATCTGTCGGAGGTATTCGAAGAGGGGCAAAACTTTCGGCCTATCATCGTAGCAACATTCGGGCCGGTATTGTACGATGGGCAAGTGGGTCAAGGGAAACTTCCGGCAATTCGCTATTCCGGCGAATCCAGCGATCCGCGTCACGATCTTGTCAAAGGGCGAGCAGATGAACAGAAGAGCAACGCAATCTGGTTTTACCTTGGTGGAATTGCTGGTGGTGATCACCATCATCGGCATCCTCGTCAGCCTATTGATGCCGGCCGTGCAAAGCGCCCGTGAGGCCGCCCGCACGGCTCAGTGCAAGAACAACTTGAAGCAGCTTGGAATGGGCGGCGTTCACCACTTGGAGAACAACGGCTTCTATCCATCTAGCGGCTGGGGCTTCAAATGGACAGGCGACCCGGATCGCAACTTCGGTCACAGCCAGCCCGGCGGCTGGGCGTTCAATTTGTTGCCGTATATCGAACAACAAAACATCTACAGCATCGGCAAGGGCCTGCCAGGGCCGGAACCCGGCGGGGCGAAGTACAACGCGTTGGCCGAACAAAAGGCTAACCCGATGTCGATCTTTCACTGCCCCAGCCGCCGGCGCGCGATTGGCTACCCGGCTTCGGAAACCTCGTTTAACGCCGCCCAGCCGCCAAAATTGGCTAAGACCGATTACGCCATCAACGGCGGGTCGGGCAGCGAGTTTCTTGGCGGCGGACCGGGTATCACTTGTTTGAACGACTATCCCAACTGCAGTTGGCCCATTTCCGATGCCACGATCAGCGCCGGTTTCAACGGCATTTCCAGCGTGCGGACCGAAATCAAACAAGCGCACGTGCAAGACGGAATGTCGAACACCATCATGATCGCCGAGAAGTACCTGAACCCGAACTATTACTCCGACGGCACGTCGTGCGTTGACAACAATTCCGTCTTCCAGGGAAACGACTGGGATACTAACCGGTGGTTCCCGGGAGTCGACGGTTCCGGTAATCCGACCAACCTGGATCGCGCACCGATGCGTGACACGCCGGGTTTTGAAAACTGCACGAAGCGGATGGGCAGCGCCCATTCGGGACAGTTGTATGCCGTGTTTTGCGATGGATCGGTTCGCGGGATTAGTTATTCGATTGATCTGACGGTTTACTCCTACATGGGCAACCGCAAAGATGGCACGACGGGTAGTTAGCCCGACCAGAATTCTGACAAACATTGAGAGTTACACCACGAGCATCGCATGAAGCGGATTCGTCTTTCGTGTTGGCTGCCGCTATTGGCAGCGGCGTTTATATCGGCCGGTTGCTGCAATCGGATGCCCAAGGGGCCTGATAAGCCGGCGCTCGACCCGTCAGCGTCGGGCCAAAAGGCCATTGCCGACTACGACACCAACGGCGATGGTCAAATCGCCGGCGAAGAACTGGCAGCCTGCCCCGCTCTGGAAATGGCCCTGCCGCGGGTCGACAAGAACGCTGACTCGGCGATTTCAGCGGCCGAGGTTGCTGACCGCATCAACTACTATTTGAATGCAAAGACCACGATCATCAGCGGCTCTGTCGAAGTGACGATGGACGGCGAGCCGCTGACCGGAGCCACTGGCACGTTCCAACCCGAAACGTTTCTTGGCGACGCTTTCAAGGCTTGCACCGGTGTGACCGACGAACGGGGTGTGGCTTTTGTCACCGGGCATGATGCCAAATTTCCCGGAATCTATTTGGGCTTCTACCGCGTGAGAATCTCGAAGGAAGACGGCGGCAGCGAGACGATCCCGGCCCGTTACAACACCGAATCGGAGTTGGGCTACGAAGCGACCGACGATATTCCCGATGTCTCGAACGTGATTCAGTTCAAGCTCACGCGGTAGCACGCTATGAGTTCACTCTCCCTGGCGAATGAGCGCATCGAGCGGGCACGTGGCTACACATTGCAATTGCTCGCTGACGTGGAAGATGAGCTATGGTTCACGCAGCCGGCCGGGTCGCCCACGCACATCGCCTGGCAGGTCGGCCACATCGCGATGGCGCAGTACGCGGTCTGCCTGATGCGTGTCCGCGACGCGCAGCCCGGCGACCGGGAAATTATGTCGCGCCCCTTCCGCAAGCAATTCAGCAAAGGCTCAACACCCGTCACCGATCCCTCGGCGAATCCGTCTGCTGCTGAAATCCGCACGGTGTTCGACGCGGTTCACGCCCAGGTCATGAAAGAGTTGCCGACCTTCGATGAAGAAGAATTGCAGCAGGAATTGGCCGCGCCGCATGAGATGTTCGCCACCAAGATCGCCGCGCTGCATTTTTCAGCCGATCATGAAATGCTGCACGCCGGGCAGATAGGTTTGCTGCGGCGGTTGTTGGGGAAGGAACCGGTGCGGTAGATAGGGGATTGCGAATTGAAAATTTGCCATTGAGAATTACGGATTGGCTCGATGGCTGGCAATTCTCCTTGTCTTCTAAATGAATAGGTCGATGTCTGAAATCAATCCGTATGCTCCGCCGCTGGCCGATACTCAGCCGCAGGTATATGCCGCCAAACTGTCTGTGCCCAATGGAATGTGGGCCAACGGCAGCACGCTGGTGATGCGTCGTGACGCACAGTTCCCCAACCGCTGTGTGAAGAGCAATGAACCGGCGGTTGACCGGTTGAAGCGTAACCTTTCCTGGCACCACCCGGCCATCGCGGTCGCCATTCTCGCCGGGCTGCTGATCTATGTGTTATTGGCTCTCATTTTGACGAAGAGGGCGACGATTCATGTGCCGCTCAGCGAACAATGGTTTCGCCGCCGCCGCAACGCGATCACCATCGGCTGGGGCGTTGCGCTGTTGGGGTTGGCGATGTTTATCGGCGCGTTCTTTCTTCCCCGCGAAATGAGTTTTTCCATCCTTATGTTGATTCTTGGAGGCATCGTCGTCGCCATCGGCGGTTGGGCTTACGGCGGTTTGATGTCGCGCATCGTCTGGCCCAGCAAGATTGACGATCAGTTCATCCACCTCCGCGGCGTCAACAAAGAAATCCTGGCGGCCTTGCCCGCCTGGAACGGGCAATAGCTTTCGCCCGCACGGCGTTACGCCCCATCCAATTTGCCATCGCGCAGCGCAATGGTTCGCTGCGCGAATTCGGCGGCTTGCTCTTCATGAGTGACGAGCAACACCGTGCCGCCGCTTGAGTGAAACTCCGCTAGCCAATTCATCACCGCGGCCGCGTTTTTCTCATCCAGATTACCTGTTGGTTCATCGGCCAATAGCAACTTCGGCTGGTTTAGCAGGGCCCGCGCCATGGCGACGCGCTG
>CALBTA010000062.1 GCA_937967755.1 uncultured Planctomycetaceae bacterium
CTTCGGGGTTCAGGTTTTCGTATTGGCCGTAAGGAAACGCAAAGTAGCGAACCGGTTTGCCGATCGCCTCTTGCAGCTCTTCGCCGGCCGCGACCACTTCGTCGTACAACGCGGCCGGGTTGTGCAACATGCCCAGGTCGGCATGGCTGCGGGTGTGGGCACCGATTTCAATCCCTTGGGCGGAGAGTTCGCGCAGCTCGTCCACGGTGTTTGGCTTGTGCGGCTCGCCGCGGGCGACATCGTGCGGGAACGGCTCGGTCGCGATGATATGCCGCGTGCTGACAAAGTACGTCACGGGTATGCGGCGGCGGACAAGCAGCGGCAACGCGTACTGGCAGTTGTCGGCATAGCCGTCGTCGAACGTGATCGCCACAGCGGGACGCGGGTTGTGGCCGGAGCGGATGCGCGCCTGCGCCTCAGAGAGCGAGATCAGTTCAAACTTCCGCTGCAGCCAATCGATCTGCCGGGCGAAACCCTGTGTCGAGATCGTCCAGTCGTTCGGGTAATTGTCCGCCACACGGTGATAGAACAAGATCGAGATCGGGCTCTTGCCCCCGATGGCCCGGCGGCGCGCGGCAAAACGCCGCCACGGCAACGTGCCGTAGTAATAGCCGGCCAGCAACGCTTGACGAGCGGTGTTGGTGAGTTGTTGGTGCATGGCGAAACTCTCTTACCGCATTCCCGTCAGTTCCAGGCCGGTTTTCACCCAGCTTTTCATGCTGTCGCCGGCAAGCCATAGCCCGTGCCGCACTTGGGCGAGGGCCGCGGGCGAGGCGACGCGGTAGTTGATCGTCTCCCGCGGCGTCGCCCGCCAGTGGGCTTTGTACGGTTCGTCCCCGCGCAGAAAATCGAAGCCCTGGTGGCCTTGTTCAATCGCTTGGCGGATCGTGGCGATGTTGATGATCCGGCCCGGCTCTTCTTCCAATAAATCGGGATTCAACCCGGCCTGGTAGGCGTAGGTAGCATGCCCGCCCGTCAGTTGAAATTCCGCTGCTGCCGGTGTGCCGTCGATCTCAATCCAAGCCAGCGACAGCTTCCCCGCCTGGTGAAAGTGACCGGCGGTGTCATGAAGGAAACCCGCGAACGCGTCGCTGCTAAAGCAACCCGGCTCGCCCAGGCTTTGCCGCCGGCGTTGATGGAGATCAACCAGAATTTCCATGCCGCGCTGCAAGCCGGCTTCGCCTGCGGTCGTATGCAATACGGCGCGGCCGGAGTCGAGTTGCCTGCGCTCGATGCGGCGGACTTGTTTGCGGTGTGACTTTGAAAGCGTGGCGACATATTCTTCCCAAGTCGGCGGCAGTTCGATGCGCCAACAGTTCGGCCCCGCTTCGCGATGAATCTTGCTGCCGCCGCTCCACAAGTGCCCTACGAAGCTGTTCATCGTCGTGTCGCAAGCGGGCACGGCCTCCAGCAACAAGGTGTCCCAATGATGCTCCGGGTCGCCGGCGGCGGCGGTTAGCCAATCAGCGCAGGCGGCCGCGACGGCATCGGCGCAGCGGGCGTCGGCAAGGATCGTTTGATAGTCGCTGCAAACATCGCCCGATCCCAAACAGGCCAGCACGTGGCCTTGGGTCGAATGTTGCTGGGCGAACCAGGGCGCGATTCCCACGATGTCATCTTGTTCATCGCGAGCGGCCAACACATATAGCTGCGCACCGTCGATTTGAAAGTGTTTCCACCAGTTGGCGTGCCAGCCGTAAGCACGAAAAGGCAGATCGTCAGACAAACGATCCCAATCGTCTCGGATCGCCGCGAGTTGCTCGCTTGTTGTCAATCGTTCGATGTGAAACATTGCCATCTTCCTCTCCCTGTGGGAGAGGGCCAGGGTGAGGGCGTTTAACAAGCGTGGTCACTTTGAACGTTCACGCTCACCAACCTCGGTGCGCATAAGTACAAATCTGTACAACTCTCCCTCACACTTGCCGCATTGCAAATCGAAAGGAGCATCCGCGGAACGATTGCGGCCGGTTCCGTGCGATGAAAACAACGCGAGGATGCAACAGGGCAACATCGCAGGGACGAGAGAGTTCTCGCCAGCGTGCCAGGTGTTTCGCGACAAATGACCGTAAGGTGTTTGTTAGCAATGACTTACGGAACCAGACTCATACCAAGACCCCAGCCGGCCGGCCGCTTTGGCATCGGGGT
Organism: uncultured Planctomycetaceae bacterium; assembly: GCA_937967755.1. Taxonomy (GTDB): domain Bacteria; phylum Planctomycetota; class Planctomycetia; order Pirellulales; family Pirellulaceae; genus CALBTA01. The sequence goes on from CALBTA010000062.1 coordinate 2,146, forward strand.
TGCTCTATGTTCGGGCAAAACCTCCCGCATTGACGACCACACATCATTCATTGCGACCCGCACACGAGAGACAACATGACCAACCCGAACGACACCACCTTCAACGCTCAACTGGTTCTGAACACCGCCATCCGCCGTCCGCTCCGTTGGATCGTTCCGGCCGCGGTCGTTACCGCGTTGGCGTTGGGTTACGCAGTTGTGAAATCGCCGAAGTGGGAATCGAAGCAGGCGTTGGTCGTTCGCAACGAAGCCATCGGGCAGCAGTACACCGCGCAAGGCAAGTTCGCCAGCGTCGACGACATGCAAACGGCGCAAGAGACCGTTTTGGAACTGGTCAAGAGCTCCACTGTGGTGAAAGCCGCCTTGTTGGAAGTCGGCCCCGCCAGCGGCCGCCCTTCAAAGTACTGGCCAACGCTGTCGGACATCGAAGACCTACAAGGCCGTATCGAAGTGCAAGCCCCTAACGGTTCCGAGTTTGGCCGCACCGAGGTCTTCTACCTGGTCGTCGCTGATACCAACCGCGACCGCAGCGCCGCGCTGACCGCCGCTCTGTGCGATGCGTTGGAAGACCGCCTTGGTCACCTTCGCAACGAAAAAGCCCAAAGCCTGGTCAACGAACTGCAGGCGACGGTCGCCCTGACCCGCAAGAGTTTGGACACCGCCACGGCCCGCCTGGCGGAAATGGAAGGCCAACTGGGCAGCGACGTTGCCGAACTGCGAATTCTGAATATCAACTCGTCGGGTGAGAGCACGATCCGCACGTCGATCACCAACGTCCGCAACGAACTGCGTGCAGAACAACAAGCGAAACTGGCAAACGAGCAACTGCTCGAACTGCTACGCACTTCGGGCGACGCCGAAAGCATCATCGCTCTGCCGAACCAACTGCTGCAATCGCAACCGGCGCTGCTCCGCCTGAAGGACGGACTGGTCGATGCCCAGCTTCGCACTTCGCGGGCGTTGGGGATGATGTCGCACGAGCACCCCAGCGTGCAAGCCGCGATTGAAGAAGAGAAGGACGTTCGCCGCCGCCTGCACAGTGAGCTGGCCACCGCGGTTCGCGGGTTGACTGTCGAGTTGGAAATGAACAACCGCCGCATCGCCTCGCTGAGCAATCAGCTCGGCCAGTCGCACCAGCGGATGAACGAGATCGCCGGGATGCGTGCCGAGTACAACAACCTGACCTCCAACGTTGAGCAACGCAGTGCGGCTTGGAACAAAGCCCAACAGGAATTGGCCGACGCCCAAGCCAGCCAGGCCGCGTCGCAAGCCGCCAGCCTGCTGACGCGCCTCGACGGCCCGCAAGCTGGTGCCAACGCCAGCGGCCCATCGCGTTCGATGATCGTCGCCGCCGGAGCCTTCGGCGGGCTGCTCTTCGGATTCGGCCTGGTCGTGTTGACCGCCTCGCCCATCGTTCCCGGCGACGCGAGCGTGGAAGCGGCTGTTACCCAGCGAATCGGCGAAACGGTCGGCAACTTCCGCGTGGCTACGCCCGCTGGCAACGTGACGCTAAAAGACAGCCTCACCTACCTGGGGCAAGTGCTGACGCCGACGACCAGTGCGTAACGTTGGCCGCGTTTCTCAGAAACTGGCCATCGCGCTGGATATCAAGAAACACCAAAGGGGTAGGACGGATTGGCAATCCGCTCTACCCCTTCTTAAGTTTCAACTTAACGATGTGGCACTGGCCCTAGCCAGTGCAGTCGCCGGCCGATAGCTTGCAGCCGCAACCCGGGAGCAATGTCCCTGCGCGCAAGATTTCGTCGCAATTCCAACCGCAAGCGGAAATCACGAGGACACTGGCTAGGGCCAGTGCCACAACGGTTTTACTTCCGTAATTGCCGATAGCCAAATCCGGCGAGCGCCAAACCAAGCAGCGACCAAATTGCGATGCTGGCGGGTTCAGGCACGGCGACTTGCAGGATTTGCCCGCCGACATCTTCGTTGGGATTGTCGACCACCCGGAAGAGATGCACGCCGTTGATCGACAAATCGTCGTCGTTGATCGTGCCGTTGGCAAACAGCACGTCGTACCATGCGAACGGGAAAGGTTCGAAGCCGTTAAGGTTCACATCCAGTGTGCCATCCAAATCCGCATCGCCTGTGACGTGCAAGATGTCGCTGTCTAAAGCGGGATCGAGCGGGTCGATCTGCAGGGTCCCGCCCTGTTCACCATTGATGCCGTGCGAACCGAAGCCAAACACATCGACCGCCAGGACGCCGTCGGCGTTCAACACGAAGTTGATCGGCGTTCCTTGCGGTGTTCCATCCGGGTTAATGCCGCCGCCGTCGCTGATGGTCGTGTAGGCCCGCGTCGTCGCGGCATTGTCAGGATCTAGTCCACCGTCAACACCGACAACCATCCGAGCGATGTCGCTAAAATCGTTATCGCCCACGGTGAAGGGGCTGTTGGACGGGTGGACGTGAATATCGGTCACGTTCGCCAGCGTGCCGCCTTCGAATACAAAATCGCCATCCACACCGACGGTCATCGTGCTGGGGGTCGAACCGAGCACTTGAGTCACCCCGGCGGTATCACCGAAGTTCAGCGTACCGGAATTGCTCAAGGTGTAGGAATCACCCGCGGTGGTATCAGTACCAATATTCAAATTGCCGGTCACATTGGCCGTGCCGCCGCTGTGATTGACGGTCGCCAATCCGCCGGCGCCGACTTCATAAGTGGTCAGCGCGGTCACGTTGAGCGTTCCGCCAGTTTGGTTCACCGTGCCGCGGACGGCAGAACCCCCATCGGCGACATCCAAGTGCCCGGTGTTGACGATCGCGGACTCGCGAATGTCGAGGCGGTTGGCGTTGTTGCTCTCGCCGACGGTAATCGTCCCAGCGTCTACTTGGGCATCACCCCGGGCGATGAAGACACCGGTTCCGGCAATCCCGATGCGGATCAGGTCGCTCGGCCCGCCTGTCACATCCAGTGTGCCGCCGCTGATGTCGTAAGTCGCCATCGCGCCAGAGTTGGTATTGGCCATCTGCACGTTGCGATTCACCGTGACATCGCCGCCCGTTTGGTTGAACAGGCTGGTGCCTTGATTGAAATTGATATGACCGTTGGCGCCGGCCGGATCGCCCACGTCGAGCGTTCCGCCCATCATGTTGTAGGTGCCAGTACTTGCAGAAAGTTGCGAGATCACCAAATTGTTGGCACCATTGACGTGGACGTCGCCGCCAAACTGGTTAACGATGCCGATATTGTGTCGCCCAACTTCGAATTGATTGGTATTGAGCGTGGGAGTACCAGCGTTCTCGCCAATGTTAAAAGTGCCGTGCGCGTTGGGGCGGTTATTGGGATTGGTGTTAGAGTCAACTCCGCCCAGGAGAATCGCTCCTGTGATAGAGAAGTTACCGCTTTCGTAGTTGAACTCCCCAACGCGATCGCGGCCGACGTACAAATTGCCGCCAATCGACAGAGATCCTGTTCCAGCATCCAGATTGTAGGTTGCGTTGGAGGTAGTGTCATTGGCGGTCGCCATTTGCAGATGGCCCCCGACGATGACGTCGCCGCCGTTGTGATTGAATACAGACAGTCCGCCATTCATGTTGAGCTGCCCCGTTCCCGCGATGGTGAGGGCTCCGCCATTCACGTCGACAATCGCGTCGGTGTTCGACGTGCTGCCTGTGTTGCGCGTCTGCGCCAGAACAAAATTGCTGGCGTTTTGATTGAATTCGCCGCTGTTCAGCGTGAAGCGGCCGATGCCACCGCGGGCAACTTCGGTGTTTCCCCCGTTTACATTGACAATTGGGTTGTCCGTGCCCATGCTGTTGCCAACGACCACCGTTCCACGGGTGTTCGCATCGGCGTTGGTGTTCTGATTGCCACCGATTTGGAATGAACCGGCGACATTGAGCGTGCTGGCACCGGTGACTCTAACTTCGCTCACATCTTGGGCGTTGCCATTTTCGACGCCGACCAAGAGGTTGCCCGCCGTGATGTCAACGAGCGCTCCGTTGCTGATGTTCAACTTTCCATCGCGACCATTGAAGCCCAATGCAATGCCGCTCCCCAAGCCGGTTCCGCTGACGGTCAGCGTGCCGCCATCGACGTTCAGCACGCCATCGCCGCCAGCCCCTTCGCCGAAGTTGCCGCCAATACGAACCGCCGATACCTCGAAACTATCTCCGGGCGTGATGAACGCGGGTTGGGGGGAATTCTCGAGGTCATCAAGCGCAATGTTGGCGCGGTCCGTAACACCGGGTGCGATGTCGTTGGGAGGGGTTGTCTGCGAGATGTCGGTTTCGACCCTCCAGTTAATATTGTTGCTCCACAAACTGTTGCCGCCCCCGGAGCCGTTTACAGCTCCTGAGCCAGTGTGGCTTGAACCATCGTCGAAGTGAACCTCCTGCATCGGCGCGGACGAGGCGGTGAACGCATTGCCAAACGCAACGATGCTGGCCCGTTCTGGTGTGTGGCCCCGTTCTCCGTCGTGGGCCGTGTCCTCGTCCGTAGCCAGTTTTAATCCTGACGCCGTGATGGCACTCAAGTTTGCCCGTAGCCAGCCGCCATCGCCACCATCCCGGGTCGCCAGTGATGCCACGACCACCTCGGGCACAGCGGCGAAACCACTGGTGAAAGAAACCGCGTTGCCAGTGCCGTCAGCACCTGCATCGGGTTGCGTCCAGCCTTCAATCACGTCACCAGAGATACCGGCGTCGAATTCGACAGTGCCGGTACCACTGATGTCGAAACCGGCACTGCCGCCGGAAGTAGACGAAATGGTTCCGTGACCGGATGTGATCGCCAGATACCCGATGGTTTCATCTTGCGCGACATTCCCCGTACCCGTTTCGGCCCTTTCCAAGGCGACGTCGAACCCGCTCACGGTGATGCTGGGCGTTCCGCTTCCGGCGTTGTCGATCGATGAGGTCAGCCAAGGCACGGAGTTGGCAGCGGGAGGCCCAGGAGGCGTTTCATTTACCATCGTTTGAATATCCGCCAGCACCACCGGCGAGGTTGGGAATGGGGAAGTAAAATTCACCGTATCGTGGCCACCGCCGGCATTGCTGGGGCCCGAAGTGCTGCTGT
>CALBTA010000063.1 GCA_937967755.1 uncultured Planctomycetaceae bacterium
GGCGGCTGGGGCTGAAGCTGCGGTTGTCGCAGAACGTGCAACCGCCGGTGGCCACCGTTCCATAAACGTTGTGGCAGGTGAAACCGGCATCGATGCTGACCTTCTGAACACGCTGCCCGAACCGCCGCCGCAGGTAATAGCTATACGAGTGGTAGCGGTGACCGTCCGCCCGCCAAGGGTATTGGCTCCTCGCAGCGCCGACGCCGTTTTCGGTGGAAAAGTCCGTTTGCATTGACGCTGGGAACCGGTGCGTTAAACTTGCTGGTGGGAGTGGTGGCCGCGCAAATCTCATCCTAGGCGCGCCGAACGAAACCCGCAACTGAGAAGGGCATGCCTGTGTACGGCGAACTAATACCCAAAGGGGGCGGCGACCCCATTCCGCTGCTGAAGAAAGAACTGCTCGTCGGGCGGCGTGAGAGCTGCGACGTCGTGCTGCGGTTCGCCAACGTCTCGGCCCATCACTGCAAGCTGGTCATCCGCGGCGGATACTGGTACGTGGTCGATCAGAACAGCCGCAACGGCACGAAGGTGAACGGGATTCGCGTCGACGAAAAACGGCTCGACAACGGCGACGTGCTGTCGGTGGCCAAGCACAAGTATGAGGTGCGTTACGATCCTGCGGAATTGGGTGCGGTCGGCCCGCCGCCGATTGAGAACACCACCAGCGATGTCTTCAAGAAGTCGCTGTTAGAACGTTCGGGTCTGGAACGCCCCAAGACGAAAGAGAAAAGCAGCCGCTACGATCCGACCGATAACTCAGCCGGAAAGTTGAAGGGCGATCGGAATAAGCCGGTTTGATATTTCGATGTTTCTAATTCGGTCGGCCTGCGGCAGACCGCTAAACGGATTTTCCGATCACTTACTCACTTACTCACTCACCCTTCGACCATGCTCGCACATATCGTTTTCTTCACCTTGATCGACCCTACGCCTGAGAACTGCCAAGATATGGTTGACGCTTGTGCGAAGTACCTCAGCGATCACCCTGGCACGCTGCACTTTTCGGCGGGCACGCGGGCGGAGCAGTACACCCGTGAAGTGAACGACGCCGACTTTCACGTCGCGCTGCATTTAGTCTTCGAGAACACCGAAGCCCACGACAACTACCAAACGGCCGAGCGCCACTTGCAGTTCATCGAAGAGAACAAAGCAAGCTGGGCGAACGTGCGGGTATTTGATTCGAATGTGGGGTAGCCGTTTAGTCCTTCTCCCCCTGGGAGAAGGTGGCCGAAGGCCGGATGAGGGCAGTACATGGTTTCCATTAGTTCGGCCATAGAGTGAAGATTCACGGCCCTCACTCCTACCGTCTCTCTGGGGGAGAGGGAGTTTAACGCCACCCCGCGGCCTCTTCTCCGTCTAGCCGCAGCGTTAGGCACTTCGCGCTGCCGCCGGCTTTCACGAATTCGCACAAGGGCGTTTCGTGTGGAGTGAAGCCGTGGGCCTTGAGATTCGCGTGGAACTTTGGGCAGCCGGTGTTGGTGACGACATGTTGGCCAACCACCACCGCGTTACAGGCGAACGACCTCGCTTCGTCGTCGGCCACGGGAATCAACTCGGCGACCTGTTCGGCCAAGGCCGTCCGGCCGTAATCATCAAACGCGCCGGGGTGGTACGCAGCGGTCGTTTCGTTGAGAGGGCAGAAGCATGTGTCCAGGTGGTAGTAATACGGATCGACCAGTTCCAACGGAATCACACGCTGGCCGATTAACGCGCCGATCTGCTGATGCCCGCTGGCATCACTGCGCGTGAGGTAACCGGCCAGCAGCGTATCGCCGCAGAACAACGCGTCGCCGGCTCCTTCAAACGCGATGCCGGTCGCAGGCGTCAGCACCGAAAACCCGTTGTTCAGAAACCAGTTGTGAAAGTGCTGCTCCTCACCTTGGCGTTGCTCGTGGTGGAAGCGTGAAAGGACCGCCATCTGGCGATAGATCATGCCGGCGTTGGCGGTGAAAACCATATCGGGCAAGCCCTTGACCGGCTCGACGAGCGAGACCTTCGCGCCCAGGCTTCGCAGCAGTTCGTGCAATGCTTCCCATTGCTGGACTGCCAGTTGGTGATCGACTTGCCGCTCGCGGCTCATCCAGGGATTGATCTCGTACTCAATCCCGTAGAACTCCGGGCGGCACATCAAAATGTGGGCGGCGGACGTCATGCGGCGAGATTACCACAGAACGCTACGACTGCCAAAGCAGGATTTCGTCGTCCACGCGCCAACGGCCGTCGATTCGCCGCATATTGATTTCGGCTCCGCTGCCGCCCAGGCTGCGCCGCCAGTTCTGACGGACCTTCACGGTCGCCCGCTGCCCTCGCACTTCCACCGATTCAATTTCCACACACCGCCAATGGAACGCCGCAGGGCCGCCGGCGGTTTGCATGCGAACGGGCTGGCCGACATTCCGCCAGCCGATATCGGTCACCGCCAGGTACACGCCCGGCACGTGAATGGGCAATTGTGTGTGAATGTTGGTGCTGCGCAGCACGGCGATTTCCGATCTGATTTCGGGGTTTTCATCATCCGCTTCGAGGCGGCGCGGCTGTTCTCGCTTGAACCACCAACTGAGCGCGGCCTCGATGGCGGCCGTCTCAACCGTTGGCCCAACCGGGGGCATCTTGGCGGATGTGCTTCGACGATGCGCGTGTGGTTGAATGCGAAACGGCCCGTCGTAGTCCGCCACTTCAAGAAGTTCCATCGCCTCGACTTCCCGGAGCGCTTCGTCGCGTTGCGGAAGGTCGAGCACCACCGGCGGGCTGCGATGCGGGCCAAGTTCCGCCCAGACCAAAAACTTTCCGCCGCCGCGGACATCGTATTCATCGTTCAAATCGTAAGTCGCCATCGCCCGTTGGCCTGGCGCGAGCGTCTGGCGGCGGCTCTCGTAAGCCATCTGTTCCAGCGCTTGCATCAGCCGCAACCGCTCCAGCGGTTGCACGCAAAGTTTGACCACCGGCTCAGACAGCATCTCTTTTCGCAAATCGCGCAGGCGCTCGGCATCGACACAGTTTTGATACTTAAAATGATACTCGATGTTGTTTTGAAAACGGAGCGAAGTCTCGCCGGCGTTCTCAATCGCAATCTCAACCCGCAGCGGCGACTCCCCCTGATAAGCGGCCACATCGCGAGCGTTGAGGCGGACGCGCAAGCGAACCTGGTGAACGCGGCATTCTCGGCGAAGCTGCGCGACGATGTTCGCGGCCACCGGCGAACTGGCAGGCGGGATCAAAGCCCGCATGCTTTCCGATTCTGCAACGATGCCCCGTTCGACCTTCCAAGTGCGTGCGCCAAATGGCAGCGGCTGGTACATTCCGTCGTCGCCATGCTTTGCAAATAGAATGAACTCTTCGCCCGGCTTCCAATCTAACCGTCGCTCTTCTTCATACGAGTTGGAACCCACGATGGCGATTTGCCCTGGCAGTGATCCGCGCGCAGCGTCGATAACCTCCACAAAATACGCCGAGGTGCTTTCAGTGAATTCAACCTTGCCGGCGACGCGGCCGTCGGTGATGAGCGCCGCCTGGGCATAGGGGTGTGCGGGAGAAAGCAATTCATCCGCCAGCGCGGCATTCGCGGCGAAG
>CALBTA010000064.1 GCA_937967755.1 uncultured Planctomycetaceae bacterium
CACCCTGGGTATCGGAAAGTGACAACCGAAACCCCGAAAGGGTTTTACAAGGTGGCGAACGAATGTGGATCGCGATTGTATAACGCTTTCAGCGTAACAATCAAATCCACACTACCAACCCAGGGTACGCCGCTTCGCGTCGAACCCTGGGCTATGGTGTTTAACGCCTTCGGCGTAACAACGTGGCTGCGCGAATGCCAACAGCGTTCAACAAGACTCTTTGCAGCCTACGCTTCCCAAGGCACCTGAATTGCTTACTAAGAACTGGTATTCGAAGCGGAGGTAGAGCGCGCGGCGTAACACTTCACCACGATTCGAATGTCGTCGTAGCCGACGTTCCCGTCGAGCGCTTCGTGAAGCGGCTTCAGCCGATCCGCTCCATGTTCGGCAATCGCCGCTTCGACTTTGCTGACGGTTTCCGCGTCGACCCAGGGCGAAGGGTCTTCGATCTTTTCGTGTTGAATGAAGTCGGCGAGGTAGCCGTTAACCGTCGACGCGGCCCGGTTCATTTTTTCCGCCACTTCGGCGACGCTCATGCCTTGGCGAAAGAATTCAAACGCCGGGATGGAAGAAGTTTTGATCTCCGCGGGTGCCGCAGGTGTTGCCGATGGGGGAGGCGGCGTTACGTCGCCCGACACGCTGTTGGCTTCACAGTACGCGGCGATGCAATCAGCGAACGCTTCGCCGTAGTCTTCCAGTTTTTTCTCGCCAACCCCTTTGACCTGCCGCATCCCCTGGGGCGTTGGCGGCCGGCGGCGGGCCGTGTCGCGGAGCGTCGCGGCGCCGAAGACGACGTAAGCCGGAACGTTTTGCTCGTCGGCCTTCGCCTTGCGCAATGTGCGAAGCTCTTCAAACAAACCGCGGTCGACCCCTTCCCACGATGCCCCGTCGTAACCGGCGGCACCGGTGCGCGGCTTCTCAGCCGGGCGAAGCAACCGCGGCGTCTGCTCGCCGCGCAGCAATTGGCGGCCGGTGTCTGTCAGAATGAGCGTACTGTACTCTCCCTCCTTACGAAGAAACTCCTGCCCTACCAGTTGCTCAATCCAATCGCGGATCGTTCGGACCGATTCTTCCTTCAGCAGCCCGTATGTGCTCAATTGATCATGTCCGGCGTCGATGATTCGCTGCTCGGCCGAACCGGCCAAAACTTTCGAGGTGTAGTCGGCACCCAACCGTTCTTCCAGCCGGGCGACGCAGGAAAGAATTTTCTGACCGACGATCAGCGGATCATCGACCAAGTCCAACTCGCCCAGGCAAACATCACAAGCGCCGCAGTTATCCCCCGCCAGCGATTGCCCGAAGTGCTGCACGATAGCCCGGTGCCGGCAGGTGACGCCGTTGCAGTAATCCTGCATCGCCCGCAGGGCCTTCTCAGCGCCGGCGCGGGCCGCCCCGCCGTCAAGCATTTTCGACCACACCATGAAGTCGCCGCCGCTGAACAACAGGCGGCACTCGGCTTCCAAGCCGTCGCGGCCAGCGCGTCCGCTTTCTTGTTGATAGTGTTCCAAAGATTTCGGCATGCCGGCGTGAACGACGTACCGCACATTCGATTTATCGATCCCCATCCCAAACGCCACGGTGGCGACGATGACCTGGGCGTCCTCTTTGATGAACGCGTCCTGGTGGCCGTGACGCTCTTCGTCGGAAAGCCCTGCATGGTAGGGCAGTGCCTTGAAACCCAGTTGAGCGAGCGCGGCGGCCGTTTTGTCGACCTCCTTGCGGCTGATGCAATAGACGATGCCCGATTCATCGCGGTGCCGCTCGACCACTTCGCAGATTTGCCCGAAGCGGTTGTTAATCCGCTGCACGGAATAGACCAAATTCGGCCGGTCGAACGAACCGACCAGAAACTCCGGCTCGTTGAGCTGCAACTGCGCGGCGATGTCGCGGCGGACATCCTCGGTGGCGGTTGCTGTGTACGCATGTACCGCTACTCCGGGTTATCGCTCTTTGAAGACCTTTAGCCCGCGGTACTCAGGGCGGAAGTCGTGGCCCCAGGAGCTAATGCAGTGGGCTTCG
>CALBTA010000065.1 GCA_937967755.1 uncultured Planctomycetaceae bacterium
AATCTTTCCTTGTGGAACCACCCCGGCGACGACATCTATGGCATGATCGGGCGGAGCGAGAAGATCGTCGGCATCATGGAAGAATTGCTCGATGATGAGGTCTATCACTACCATTCGAAAATGAGCGCGAAGGAGCCGAAGGTTGGCGGGGCTTGGGAATGGCATCAGGATTACGGTTACTGGTACAACAACGGCTGCCTGCTACCCGACATGGCCAGCGTGTTCATCGCCGTCGACGCCTGCACCCGCGAGAACGGTTGCATGCAACTGATCCGCGGCAGCCACAAGCTGGGGCGCATCGAACATGGGCGGTTCGGCGAACAAACCGGGGCCGACCCAGAACGTGTGCAGGTGGCGCTGCAACGAATGGATCACATCTATGCGGAGATGGAACCCGGCACCGGCTTGTACTTTCACGGCAACACGTTGCACGCCAGCGATCCCAACCAAAGCGACGAGCCGCGCTGGGGCCTGATCGCTTGCTACAACACCAGGCGGAACGATCCGTACAAAGATTCGCACCACCCCAGCTACACCCCGCTAGACAAAGTTCCACACGCGAAGATCAAAGAGGTCGGTGCTAAAGCAACCCAAGCCGGCACGTCGTTCCTCAAACAAGACGAAGACGAAACCACGGGCAACGAATCCAAAATGCGGCGGCGAGAGCGGGTTGTGGATTAGCTGGGTACAATTGAAAGTGAATATTGCAAAAAAGCGAGACAGCCGGAAAGGTACTACATGATCCAATACAAAGCTGGCTACAAGTACGTTGACAGTGGAGTCCATGCCCAGTTGCTAGATTTTCCGGCTGCAATCACCTGCGGCAGTGATCTAGAAGACGCACGGCGACAACTTACGTTGGCGCTACTTGACGTCGCGGAGACGAGCTTGGAATTGGGGCAGTCCCTACCCAAGCCGAATCCGCTGGTGAGTGACCCTGAAATGGATTTGGAAGAACCGGTTTACTTGCACCTGAGCGTGAGTACGGAAGTTGAAGAAAAGCCCGTGGGCCAGGTTGCTTCATGAAGTCTGGTACTAGCGAAACCCAATCGAATTTGGTAATTTCCCCATCTACTGCAAAGCAATATTCGCCCCTTCTTTAGGCCCACAAAGTGATCTCCGAAGCCAAACAAGCCATCGCTGGTGTTTCCCCTTCGCAGGTTGCGGAAACCAATATCATGACGGTCTGGCCGTCGATCTGTGCTTACCCTTCCGGTAGGTTTCTGGGCGGGATGTACGGGATCAAGTTCCCGAATTTGAACCGAGTGATGCGGTTGGGAAACATCATCGCCCTGGCGTCGATCCCTCACGCGCTGTTTCTTTACCTTTACAAATTGCGGCCGGGCCTTGTCATGTGTTACATGCTGACCAATCGCCGCGTGGTCGTGCAGCGCGGCATTAAGGCGGCCGAGCAGCGTTCTGTTTCGCTGGAAAATTTCGACGACATCGTCATCGACGTTCAGCCCGGGCAAGAGTGGTTTCAGGCCGGCGATCTGATCTTCAAAAGCGGCGACCGTGAAGTATTCCGACTGGCAGGCGTCCCGCGCCCGGAAGCGTTCCGCTCGCAATGCATCAAAGCCCACATGGCCTACGTCGGTGTGAAGGCGGCGTTGGCGGCGAGAGCGTGACCGACAATCGTCTTTCGCTCCGTGAATAACCAGCTTTTCGAAAAAGCGAAAAGCGACTAGTCCAACGACGCCACGATAATCTGCAACGCCTTTGCCGATTGCGCAGCGGGCAGCGAGGGCAGAATTTCTTCCTGATCCATCACTTGCGAAGTGTCCAAGGGTAGGTGAACGAAAGTCGACTTCGTCTTCAAGCCCATCGTCGCCGCTAGGTGATGCCCGAGGTACATCGTCGCGTTGCACAGATAAGTACCCGCGTGGTAAGAGACTTGCGCCGGTATCTCAGCCTCCCTCAGCTTGCCCGCCAGCGATGCCAGCGGCAGTTCGCTTTGATAGGCTGGCGGGCCGCCGCTGATTAGCGGGGCAAACTCATCAGGCAGTTGCCGGCTGTGCCCGCCGATGTTAACTCCGAACGCTTCAAGCTGCACTCGCGTCGAACCAGGTGCTTGCCCGACGTGCAGCGCATAGTCGTAGTCTTCGGCCAAATCTTTCGCGAGCTGATCACGCACCAAATCGAAGTCCACGTCGTAAACGCGCGTCACAATATCCGGCGTCGCCGGTTTGTCTTTGGTGAATTCCACCACCGCCAGCCAACTCGCATTCTGCTGCCAGCGGTCGTAGGGTTTGAAGGCGGTCAGAAGGACGCGTGTCATGCGCGATGGGTAGTTCCGACGGCCTTCCAAGGCGGTCGAATTTAGCGATGTGATTTTCTCGACGGCCTTGGAACACCGTCGCACCGAGGCGGCCTTACAGGACCGTCATACCGGCAACATCGTAACTCAATCGCACGGCGCATTCCACAGGCGAACCGTTACATCAACTCTTCAATCGGCGAAGCCCCGGCAATGTGCTGGACCAGCTCGCGCGGCATGCCGCGGGCGATGCGTAAGCTGCCGATGTCCATCAGCGTGTGCATGATGGTCGACATTAAGTTGCTGTTCGTGACCGCA
>CALBTA010000066.1 GCA_937967755.1 uncultured Planctomycetaceae bacterium
CATCATTGGTACGACGGTCTTCCAAGGCCGTCGAAGAGAGATGGGGAATCGACGGCCTTGGAAGACCGTCGTACTTTGCGCGAAGCTCATTATTCTTCCTCAATCGTGATGACCTGATTGACCGTTGACAAACCTTCTTGGCGGGCCGTCTTGCCGTTGGGAAAGCGAATTTCGAGATCGAACTTTTCGGCGCTGCCCAACCCAAAGTGACAAACGGCAGGTTGCCCGCTGGCGTAGCCGTAGCCGGTTGTCAATTCTTGATAGCCCAACAGCGCCTGTTCCTTGCCCACCCCGCCCGCGGAATAGATTTTCACCTGCGAGCCGATGCCTTGGCGGTTGAACGCTTCTCCGCGGACTTTGACCGTGACCCAATTGTTGTCCTTGCCGCTTTCGTTGTGCAGCAACCGGCAATGGTTGCCGCGGAACCAGTTGATCAAGAACAGATCGACCCGCCCGTCGTTGTTGTAATCGCCGCTCGGCCCGGCGGGGAAATAGACGAGGTTATCGCCCTGCTTGAACGGGCGATTCGGTTTGAACTTCGGCACGCCATCTCTCGCCCCGGCGTTGCGGTAGATCAACGGCGTGATCGAACCGTCATTGTCGAGCCAGGCGGTGGACAAATAGATATCGGGCCAGCCGTCGTTGTCGAAGTCTTGGATTTCCACGTGCGGCGACTTGTTGCCGACTTCCGCTGGCAGGCCAGCTTCCCTGGTGACATCGCGAAACTTCGGCGGGCCGCCATCGCGTGTTTCGTTCAAAAAGATCCGATTGCGAGCGCGCTGGCCGTGAATCGCCAAGACCAAATCCAACCGCCCATCGCGATTCAAATCGCCGAAGGCCGCGCCGCAGGGCCAATCTTCGCCGTCAAGCGGCTCCCAAGCAAACGTGGCGTTCAATTCATCCGACTCGACGTATTTGTTCACCTTCGCCGAAAGGAACATTCGGTTGCTGTGGCCGACGAAAAAATCGGGCCGGCTATCGCCATTGATTTCGGCGACCGCCAGACCGAGGCCGAAGATATCATCAGGCAAGCCGGATTCGGCATTGGCGTCCTTGAATTTCAAACCGCCCAGGTTTTTGAAAAGCACGCTCCGCGGATTCTTCGTGAACCGATCCTCGACGACGAACAAATCCAGCAGCCCGTCGCCGTTGTAATCCAACACGCCGACGTTCCGCGCCGTGCCGAGCGAATCGGGGCACGCGCCGCTGGCTTGGGAAATGTCGATCAGCTTGCCGCCGTCGTTGCGGAACAGTTTCGAGTGGGCAAGCTGTGCCTCGCGCTGCGGCCCGGCGTCGCGGTTGGTTTTTCCTTTGCAATTGTTCGCCGAGTACAGCTCCAAGTCGCCGTCGTCATCCAAATCGGCAAACACCGCGCCACTGGTCCGGGCATAGAACTGCACGGGCGGCTGGTTCCACTTCTCGAACCGGCCATCGCCGAGATTTCGCAGCAGCACGTTCGGCATCGGCCCGTCGGCCGGCGCATACTCATCATCGGGCCGGTCGGCGAAGCCGCCCACGTACAGATCGATCCGCCCGTCGCCATCGACATCTCCAAACGCCCCGCCATGCCCCATGATGCCCATCAGCGGCCGCTTCAGCCCGGCCGCTGCGGTGACATCTTGGAACTGAATGCCTTGGGCCACAGCGTGTTGGCAGCAGGCCAATAGCGAGCAGATAAGTATGAATCGATTTGAATGGCGACGATAGTTCATCATTGAACTCCAACGTGGGGACTTATCCAGCCGAGCTTCACTAGTGGTTCTACCAACCTTCAGCACCCCATTCACCACCCTGGCCGGGATAAGGCACATAACTCGTTGCCGCCGTTGCAGTTTGGTCGATTCACCATTTCCGGCACGCCGCGGTGCGGTGGTGAATTTACTTGTGGATGATTTGCCCGATTGATTGCTGTAAGCTGTTTGCCAGCCAAGACTTCCAGCGACGGGCGATTCTCAGCGTCTCGCGGGAATTCACCAAAGTGCATGATTTTCGGGGGTCGTGCTGAATTCTTCCGTTCCGACTTCGAACCTGTCTGTAAACCTCGACTGTAACACGGATTGCCAATCCGTCCGAGGTTCTGGGTGGAGTTGATAGTCTTAGCGAAGACCGCCGCTGGGAGCGTCGTCAGTTTCACCGTGCAGCGCATATCGGATGTTCGATGTATTTGTGTCATGGGTCTGCTCCTTTGCCAATCGGGAATTCGTAAAACGGGCACTCTTGTCCGTTGTGCGCCGGGCAGGCGTGCCCGCGCTACGGTTTCGAGCGGATAGGCAATCCGCTCGACAGAATGTATTTGTTAGTACACATGATCATAAGTATACACAAAGTGGTACACTAAAACCGGTTTTTCACCAAAAAATCTGGAAAGATTTTTCAGATTTGCGCCATTCCCGCGTTTGGGCGGCCAAATTCTCCAAGAAATTTCCGCCCCTGGTGAAAAACCTCCCCGCCCTCTGTAGAGCGGATTGCCAATCCGTTCGGGGAAGAGGAATCGCAGAGAGAAGTATTCAGGCATCCTGAGCCGCGGGCGACGGTCGACGACGGAGCAGGCGCTGGAATTGCCGTTTTAGCCCCCACAGGTTCAGATCCGGCGGTGAGGTGTGAATAGGACATCATCCTCGTACAAATCGACTTACAGAGATTTGACTGCCCTCACCCCAGCCCTCTCCCAGGGGGAGAGGGAGGAAGGCGAAAACCCTGAAAAACGGCTATTTCTGGCATTGCGGAGGATTTTTCTCCGCGTGGCTGTAACAACCCTGGGTGGTGCCCGTTGTGCTTGTAGTGACAAACCACGGAAG
>CALBTA010000067.1 GCA_937967755.1 uncultured Planctomycetaceae bacterium
CCCGATTTCGCGCTGGGCCATCGCCAGCCGGGTTAGCGAGTCGACGAGCAAAAGCACTTCGTGGCCCTCGTCGCGGAAGTGTTCGGCGATCGTCGTGGCGGTTTGCACGGCTCCGACGCGGGCAGCGGCTGGTTCGTCGCTGGTCGCCACAACGACGACGGTGTTCTCCATAGCCTGCGGGCCAAGATCGCGTTCAATAAACTCATTGACTTCGCGGCCCCGCTCGCCGACCAGTGCGATCACCCGGATGGTTGCCGACGTGCCGCGAGCCATCATGCCCAACAGCACGCTCTTGCCGACTCCTGATCCGGCAAAGATGCCCAAGCGTTGTCCCTGACCGACGGTCAGCATGCCGTCAATCGCCCGAACTCCTGTTGAAAGTGGCCGGTCGATTCGCGGCCGCTGCGTCGACTTCGGCGGCGGCATGTGCAACGGGCGACGGTTCATCATCAAGCCCAGGCGGCGTCCGTCGATCGGCTTGGCATACGCGTCGACAACTCTGCCCAGCAGCGCGTCGCCAACGGCGATGCCGTGGGTTGTTTTATGCAACACAACGCGGTCGCCGCGGCGGACGTGGCGATCACCTCCCAGCGGCGTCACCAGTGTTAGTTCATTGCGAAAACCGATCACCTCGGCGTCGTGCCCGCCAATGCACGCAATCGAACCGACCGGTGCTGGGAAGCCGGCAACGGCAATCGTCGCGCCGTCGCTCTCGACGACGGTGCCAGTCACGCCGGTGGGCGAGACCTGTTCGATCTGTGTGAGGTAGGGGTTCATGCTTCCGGTGAGATTTCTTCCAGGATGCGTTGCAGTTGAGTTTCAATTTGCTGATCGATCACGCCGTAGTCGGTGTCGACACGGCAACCTCCGGGAGAGATCGCGGCGTCGGCGATGACTTCGGCGGACGTCAGCTTTTGGATCTGGCCGATCACCTCGTCGAGGTTGTCCTTCAGCGATTCGTAGTCGCCAGGGCTAAGATGTACCTTCAGCGTCCCCAACCCCGATGCAAGCTGCAGAGCTTCACGGAGCAGATCAACGGTAATCTCCGGCGAATGCTGCAGCTCGCGGCGGATGGCCCGGCTGGCAATTGCGGTAGCGATCTTCAACGCGTCTGATTCCCAACGCGCCATCCACAATTCACGCTGCGCGTCGACCTGATCGACCGCCTCTTGAATTGCCGGAACCAGGAACTGAAGCTGCTGACCGACCATTTGCTGGACGTTCGACTCGGCCTCCGCCCTAGCATCAACCGCACCTTCGTGCCGCGCCTGGTTGCGAATCTGCTGGGCTTCGGCGTGGGCATTGGCGATGATCTGCGCGGCTTGTTCGCGCACTTGCTGTAAGTACGATTGCGCCTTATCTGTCACATCACCAAAGTTGAACGCAACCGTCTGCGGCGCGCTTTGGCGGGTAACTTCGCCGTCGGATTTAAGGATCGTGGCCATCGTCTTCCTTGACGGGATTGGCAAGTGTTGATGATGTTAAGCCGCAAACGCGAAACGCTTCGCCGCCGGGACGCGAACTTTGCCTTCGGCGGCCAGCCGCCCGGCGATCTTGCTGATGCGACGTTGTGCTTCTTCGACGTCTCTGAGTGTGATGGGGCCTTGTTGCTCTATCTGGCGTTGCAGAGCGGTGGCTTCGGCTCGCGGAAGTTGGGAATAGACCTTTTCCATCAGCGGCCCGCTCGCCCCAGCCAAGGCCAACAGCAGCACGCGGCCTTCGGCTTCCCGCAGCACCCGCCCCAAGTCGGCGTCGCTGAGGTGCGTAAGGTCGTCGAATACGACTTCCGCCATCGGTTGTTGTGGCTTCGATTCAGCGTAGGTGACTGTGTCGTACGGCAGTGTACTCTTCGACCTGGCGCTCTCGTGTTCCCCTTCCGCGGCGTTCAAACGCCGGGCCAGCGCCGCATCTGCCTGTTGCAAGTTGTGCATGACTTCGCCCGAACCATTGTGCGAAGCGGCGAGGATGTTTCGCATCGCAGTTAAGCCTGAAGGAGATGGAGGAGCACTACCGGCGGCCTCGATCACGTGCTTCATCGCCTCTTCGATTTCCCGAAGCGTCTCGCGTTGAATTCCATCGAGCGCGACCATGCGCTGCGAGATTCTCACTTGGGTGTCCGCATCGAACATCGCCAAGACCGCGGCAGCCTGCGGAGGAGTCACGTGGCTTAGCACCACGGCAATCGCCTGAGGCTGCTCGCCCCGGATAGCGCTGAATATCTGATCAGCGCTATTCTCATGCAAAAACTCAAACGGGGTCGAAGATTCGGTCTCCTCTATTCGAAGAGAGCCGGGTGCCGGCGCTTCGCCTTGCGACGCCGCGGATAGGAACTCCTCGAGCGAAACAGGCTGATCGGGGAATTCCTTTTTCCCGTTTTCGACAGAGCTGTCCTCGGTGCCGTTGCCCAAGAACTGGCTGATCACACGTTGCTCTTCGCCATCGTCGATCGCGTCCAACTCCATGAGTTGGGCCCGAACTTGATCGGCGAACTGCGGCGGCATCTGGTCGAGCAGCGCGTCAGCGGCATCAACGTCCAACGCCGAAACGAGGATAGCTGCCTTTCGAGTTGCGTCGTTGGTATGGGTCATAGTGTTTTCCGTTGGCCGTTAGCCATCCAAATCGTTAGCTCGCTTCGCCAATCCAACTTCTCAGAATGTTGGCGGCTGCATCGGGGTTCTCGCGAACCATCGCCGCCAGTTCCTCTTTGATGTTCGTACCGCTGCTTTGGAAGCTGCGCTTGGGTTGTTCCTGGTCGTCTTCATCGTCGCCCTCTTCTCCGCCCACGATGGACAGGTTCGGCGGCAAACCGTCATCAGCTGCGGCATTTGTTTTCGGCTCCGGGCGTTGCTTGATCATGCTGCGGAACATCATCAAGCCGAACGCGCCCACCAGCAGCATGCCGAGCGTGCTCCAGTTGGAAGCGAACCACGCGGCTGCGTTCTGCGTTAGCCCGGGCGGCTCGATTGGATCGCTCGCCAGGTGGTCGACCGTTTTGACTTTGACCATCGGGAACCGGTCTTCGGTAACGTCGACCACGGGAATCAAACTGACGACCATGTCTTCGACCTTCTTGATCACTTCGTTCTCGATGGCGGTGAGTTGCGTAGCGTCTGGTGTGGCTGGTTCTTCGCCATCGACCGGGGGATTGCGCTCTCGCCAAACCTTCGCGTAGTAGCTGCTGGGAATGCCGACCACCGCGGTGACTTTTTGCGGAACGAGGGCGGCTGTGTCGCGAACCGTTCGGGTATGTGCGGCCAGCTTGCGAATGTTTTCACTGGCCTCTTCCGTGTTCGACTCGTCGAGCCCGCCCGCTCCGATGGAACTGCCCTGGTTGGCAAGCCCATTCTGCTGCGCGGCCGCGCCCGGCCTTCCGCGCGGGTTGCTGCGGGAGTTGGTCGCCGATTTCTCGAACGTATTCGACTCGACCGTCACCGGTTTGGGGTCAATCGATACCGTATCTTCCCGCAGCAGGGTGTCTTTGTTCAGGCTAACGTCGACCGTTACCTCGACGCCGGGAACGAAAGAAACCGTCTTTTTGATTTTCTCCCGCCAGAGATCTTCGTAGTACCGTTTGCGCTCATAGTACGGGTCTTCGCTGATGCCGGCGAATTCACCGCCACCGCCACCGTGGGACCGCCCAGTGTTCAGGTCGGTCACGGTCACGTTGTTGTGGCTCAAGCCTGCAAACGCCGCGGAGACGAGGCGCGAAACCGCTTGAATCTGGTGCTGCTCAAGTTCGTTCGTGCCAACCCCCTTCACCGCAACGGTCGCCGTTTTCTCGACTTTCCGGGGGAAGCCAGGCTTCTCGACTTCGTCGTAGATGACTTGCGCCAGCGAAATTCCTTGCATGTGGCTGATCGTCAGCGCCAGCTCCTGTTGTTTAGCGGTTCGCCACCGTTGCTGCGCCTGGTTTTTCGTTTCGAACGGGTTGGACGCTTTGCCCGCCGACTTGAAGTCGTCGCCGAAGTTCGCCGGCAGGGCGTTGTTGTCTGCCAAAGCGGCGATGTATTCGTGCTTGTTGGCAGAAGGAATGCGAACGCGGCTGCCTTCGGTTTCATAGTTCGAAAGCCCAGCTTTTGCAAACGCCCCTTCGATCGCTTCCAACTCGGGAACCGAGAACGCCCTGCCCGCAAGCAGGTAGTTGTCGCTGGAGGCCAACGGGCTTTGGAACAGAAACGCGACGGCGACGACGATCACGACCAGCAACAGCGCCGCGGTGATCCGCGCGCCGGGCGTCATGGAATTGAAGACGTCTTTAATCTGATCGAAAGACCGATTGACGAAGTCCATCCGTGGTTCTCCAACCGATAGTATTCGGCACGTTCCGTGTGCCTGTTACGTTAGATTCGTATGTCTTTAATTTCGTTGTAAGCTTGAACCAGCTTGTTGCGCATTTGCAACATCAAGCGGAACGACATGTCTGCTTTTTGGACAGCCGTCATCACTTCCGCCATGTTCACATCCTCGCCGGTGGCGAGCTGTTCCACCGCCGTCTGAGCTTGCTGCTGCATGCCGTTCACTTCCTGCAACGACTGCATCATCAATTCTTGAAACGACGAAGCCCCAGCGCCTGGCGCCGGCGTTGACGATCCCATTCCGTTCAACGACGGCGTTGGCGGCAGCGTGATAGGGCTGATGGACGGGTTTGTATTCATGCTCAATACACCTTACGGCGGGTTCCTGCATGCGGAACGATCCGAAGCTAACCAACGATTCGCAACGTTTGTGCTCCCATCGCTTTGGTCGCTTCGATCACGCCGATGTTCGCTTCGTAAGCCCGTGTGGCTTCCAAAGCGTCGGTAAATTCGTTGATCATGTTGATGTTCGGGTAGGCGACATAGCCCTTGCGCGGCCCTTGCTGAATCGCCAACGGGTGGTTGGGCTGGTACTTGTATCGCGGTTCGAGTTGCTCGGTTTCGATGGATGCCACTTTGACGCCAGCGGCACCGTACTGCGTGCTCTTGTCGGTGTCTGTTTCGAAGATGGGGTAGCGGGCCTGGTACGGCGCAGCTTCGCCGTTTTCATCCCGCAGCGTAGACATATTCGCCAGGTTGCTGCTAATCGCGTTTAAGCGAACGCGCTGGGCGACCAGGCCGCTGGTGCTGATGTCAAATGCGCCAATCATAAATCCGTCCTTGCTAAAGGTATCCCCTAGATCCGTTCGCTGATGGCCGTTTCAATCTGGCGAAATTGCTGGTTCATAATCGCGATGGCCATGTTGTGCATGAACTGGTTGTTCGCCAGCTCCGTAACCTGCTGTTCCAGGCCGACATCGCTCTCGTCGTGAAACAGAATCGCCTTCATCGAGTCTTTCACGTCGCTCATCGGGTCGCCGTTGCCGCTGGTGATCAACCCGGGCGACGATACTGCGGTCTCTGTCTTTTGTCTCTGGATGGCTTCCTTCAAACGCGCTTGAAATGTCTCTACCGAAAGGTCACGTGTCTTGTACCCAGGTGTGTCGAGGTTCGCGATGTTTCCAGCCAGCAACCCGTGCCGCGCTTCGGCGAAGGCCGCGACCTGTTCCAAAACGCCCACCGTGCCGCCGGATATCACACTGTTGAACATGTTGGGTTTCCTGGTTCAGTGATTCGCTAGCCATGCAATGCGTGTGCCAATCGACTCGCCGCTGGCTGGCTGAAGTTCCTAAGTTCGCTAGTCGTCCGTAGTTTCGCTGACCATTGTTTTGTTCCGTTTATCGTCGGTTCGATTTGCGATGTGTTCGTTCGGCAAATACTGCAAGTGCTAGCGGCAGGGCCTGCCGGACTTCGCACATCTATCCCGCCTTCCTGAAAGTCTTGGCGCGTGGAGCCAAGCCGTAGTCTCGTAACTTGCCCGACAGCGTTCGCACTCCAATGCCTAGTGCGTCGGCCGTCTTCTGGCGGTGGCCGTTAAATCGTTCCAGCGTTGCTTCGATCATCTGGCGTTCCATCTGCTCCAAGCTGACGCCCACCTGCAAAGAAGTTCCGCCAGAGTGCCTCGCTTCCGCCGCCTCGTCAGAGAGGCCGATCAACCAAGGGCGGACGTCGTCCGCGTCCACGGTATCGCCGCCGCCGAATACGCTTGCCCGGGTAACGATGTTTTCCAGTTCACGAACATTTCCCGGCCAACGGTAAGCCGCCAGCAGTTCCATCGCCCCGCTGGTAAAACTGGGAGTGTCGCCCCCGATGCGGCTCGCGGCGGCGGCTTGAAAGTGTTCGACTAGTTGCGGAATGTCGTCGCGGCGGTCACGCAACGGGGGCGAACTAAGTTCGACCACCGCCAGACGGAAATACAAATCTTCACGAAAGTTGCCATTGGAAACTTCTTCACGCAGATTGCGGTTGGTCGTTGCCAACACGCGCACGTCAACCCGCTGCGAGTGGCTCTCGCCAACGCGCTCAAACGTGCGTTCTTGAATAACGCGCAGTAACTTGGCCTGCAGCGGCAGTTCCACCTCAGTGATTTCATCCAGCAAGATCGTTCCGCCGTCGGCCAATTCGAACCGGCCCACGCGCGGTGCTTCGGCACCAGTGAATGAACCGCGGCCATGGCCAAAAAGCTCGCTTTCCATCAACGAGGCAGACAATACGGGGCAGTTCAGGCTGACCATTTCTCGGGCGTTGCGAGTGCTAAAAGCGTGGACTGCGCGGGCGATCAGTTCTTTTCCCGTTCCGTTTTCCCCCGTGATCAAAACGGTTTCATCGGTCGCGGCCACCTGTTGAATGCGGCGGCGCAGTTGCTGCATCGGCTGGCTGGAACCAATCATGGTCGCCGCGGTCGCAGGCGATTTCCCCGACGGTAACTGAGTGGGCGATACTTCCGCCGATTGCAATGCCCGGTTTACGACGCTCTCCAACTCGTCCGCTTTCAGCGGTTTCTCGATATAGTCGAATGCTCCCCGCCGCATCGCCTCCACCGCCGAGCCAATCGAAGCATGAGCAGTCACCATGACAATCTGCGACTGGCAGTTGTCGGCTTGTAGCTGGCGAATGAACTCTAACCCCGTCATGCCGGGCATGTTCAGGTCGGTCAGGACGACGTCAAACGCTTGGCCGCTCAACGTTGCCAGGGCTTCATGGGCCGAAGCGGAACACCGCACATCGTGGCCCGCGTGTGTCAGAATATCGGCCATCGACTGCCGTGCGCTGGCGTGATCGTCTACGACCAGTACGGTCGCGGTTTCAGCTTCGGTCGCTGAGGTTGGTTTAGGCTTGATCGCAGTGCTCATGCGGCGGCCTCCAAAGCGGGGCGAGGAAAAATCAATGTGAACGCCGCGCCGCCTTGGGGGCAATTGGCCGCGGTAATCTCGCCGCCATGCACCTGAGCCGTTTGAAACACGATGGCCAGTCCCAAGCCGGTTCCCCCTTGCTTGGTCGTAAAGAAAGGCTCAAACGCTCTTCCGATTACATCTTCCGAAAGCCCAGGCCCGCTGTCGGCGACTTCGATTTCAACTCCGGCTGAAGTATTGACCGCGGTGACGGTCAGCTCGCCGCCGTCGGCCATCGCATCCAGGGCATTGAGTACCAGATTCAGCAAAGCGCGGCGAACCATGTCGCGATCGGCCAACAGCCGTAGCCCAGCGGGGATATCGATGTCGGTGTCGATCTTTTGCGCATCCAATTGGGGCTTCAGCGCCTGGCAGACATCACCGACCAACGCTGCGACGTCGAACAAAGATTGCTGCGGTTGGCGATCCGACGTGAAATGAAGCAGGTCGTTCACAATTGAGTCCAGTGCTGTAAGGCCGGTTTCGATCTTTTCCAGGACGTCGCAGCTACCCGCATCGTCGGTCAGCCGCCGGCGGAGCAAGCTGCTATACAGGGTCAGCGGCATCAGCCCGTTACGAACTTCGTGGGCGACGTGGGACGCAAGTTGCCCCAAATCGGCCAGCCTGTTCTTGCGAGCTAGTTCTCGGTTCTTCGTCTCCAACTCGTTCGACAAACGCCGAACTTGTTCGCGCAGCGTCTCGTGCGTCGCCTGCAGCCGGTCGGTGGCGACGTTCCACGCTTCCAGCAGCCGCTCCAAATCAGGGCGGTTGTCTTCGCCGTCGATCGCATCGCTGCTGACGACCGATAGCCCGTGCGTATTCTCTAAGGTTTGCTGCATGTCTAGCTTTAGGACTGAGACGACAAATCAATCCGCTGCCGCGGGGTCACTTCGCTTGCGGCATATGCAGTGCGGGCCGAGGCCGCCTGGTGCGCCGCGTCAATCTGAACTTTGTTCTGCTGTTTTCTTGCGTTGAGATTTTCAGCCGCCTGCCGGTCAAGTTCCATCACTTCGCGCAAAAGTGCCTGGCACGCCTGCGAAACCTCTGCACAATCGGCGCGCTGTTGGGGCGAACGCCATACCCGCTCCTCGGGGTCCTCCGCGCGAAACGGATTCAAATCGCTTTCAATCTTGGTTAGCTGATCAAGCAGGCGTTGCTTCACTGCCAGCAGGCTGATCAATCCCTTCGGGTCTGGTTGCTCCGCCAGCGCGAGTTGGCGCACCGCCAACTCACGCAACTGCTGCAAGGCGGCATGCTTTTCATTGACGAGTTGGGAGAGTTGGTCGGTTCGCACAAGATTCCCCGTATTCAAATTCCGCGTTACAACGCGCTCATCCAGTTGAGCAGTTCTGTCCATTCGTCTCGGCCAAACCGGGTCGTTGCCGCGAAGTCGGCATCCGGTCGGATGCGTTCCATGACCAGCTTCGCTTGTTCCAGTGTTCCGCGCGCTTCGTTTGGCTTGTTCAGCCTTCTGTAGCACGAAGCGATTTGCACGTACGCCTCGATCGCCGCCGGTTCGTGCTGGTAGCGGCTGGTGGCGGTCGAGTAAGCCTTGATCGAATCTTGGTACTGGCCCAAGTCGTACAGGACCGAACCGCGGGCAAAGTAGGCGTTGCGCAACGCCTTCTCTTCCTCTTCCGAAATTTCTCCTTGGTTGTGGGAGGCCTCGTTCATTTGGGCGATCAGGCGGTCGTATTCCAACAAGGCGGACGAAAGCTCGTCTTCGATCTGGCGGTTGAGCGCGGCCCGCCGTCTCTCGATCGATTCCCGTTTACGTTTGGCGAGCGGCATCTGAGCACCGCTGCGGTAAGATTCCGCAATCGCATACCGAGCCGCGGGTGTTTGCGGCGCATCGGGATAGCGGGCAACCGCTTCGGATAGCCGGCGAATGGACTCGTGCAGCAGCGCGTGCCCTCGCTCGAGCGACTGGAACGGCCTGCTTGCCCCGCCCGCGGCAGCGGCGTCCGCGGGGGAGGAGAGCATCAACGCCTGACCTTCATCGTGCAACACCATGCCCAGCGCGAAGAGCGAATCGCGCCAAGCATCGCTGCGCGGCGTCAACGATTGGTGATGCAAGTTGGCCTGCAGCAATTGCTTCGCCTTCTCTCGATCACCCTTCTCGACGAAAGCGCGGCTGGCCAGCAGCCGAGCTTCGTAAATCGCGGGATCCTTCGGGTAGTCCCGCAAACAGGCTTCCACTGTGGCGATCGCTTCGTCCACACGGTCGAGCGACAACAGGGCACCCGCCAGATCGATTAAGACCAACGCTCGTTCGGTTTGCGCTTCGGTTTCCAGATACTTGTTAAACAGGGTGATCGCACTTTCGTAATCCCGCCCCCGGTTAAAACTTCTCCCTGATCGCCAAAGGTCGGTGGGATAGTCTCGCGTGGTGTAACGGTGGTGTGCGAGTTCCGCGTAGACGTTGCCCGCCTCGCGAAATTTCTTCCTGCTTTCTTGAAGCAACGCGGCTTGATCCTCGCGGGGCAACTCCGCGGTTCGCGCCTCAAGGTGTTCGCCCCAGCGATTTAGAGATTCGGCGTGCAGTTCGGTCGCGTTGGCGGAACCCAATTGCGGCGAGAGCGTGCTCGCCAGCGGCACCGCCAGATCGAACCGCCCCGCTTCGTAAAGCGTTTGAAACGCTTTGTCGATTCGTTCGCGCAGTCGCTTCTGCGTGATGTACGGGTTGCCAAACGGGTCGTTCGCGTTTGGATCAGATGCGTCTTGATCAGCTGTCGCTTCCAGGGCGGTTTTGGCATCGTCGTATCGTTTTAGTTCCAGCAGCAACTCGGCCTCTTCCAGCCCAGCCATGAAAGACTCGGGAGTGTTGTAGAACCGCTTCCGGGTGCGCACGAACTGGCCAACGGCTGCTTCACGCTGCCCTTGACCTCGCAGTGCGACACCGATCAAGTAGGATGCCTGAGGCGATTCGCCCTGTTCGATCGTGTGGTGGCTGAGCGCATTGCGAAGCACGCTCATCGCTCGCTCGTAAGCCAGGCTGGACTGGCTGGTGGGTACGGGCGAGCCTTCTGCTAGGGCGGCTGCGTCAATCAGCGCCGCCCGCCGCATCAGCATTCGACCCTGAAGCATCTGCCGCTGCGAGCGGAGCGGTGAATCGTCCTGAACTTGTTTGAGCAGTTCGCCGCACCGGTCTAGTTCATCCTGCGCTAACAACACTTCCGCTTGCAGCAGTGTGGCTTGTTGCTGCATCTGCGTGGTGGCTTGCGGAGCCGCGGAATAGGCTTCGCTGTACTGCGATGCCTTGGCTAAGTCGGGCGGGGTTGATTTCAAATAGGCGATCGCTAACAACCTTTGGGCTTCAGGTCGGAGCGCCGGCGCGCTGTCGTCAATGCCCAGCAGCGGCACGGTAGCCTGCTCGTAATGCCCTGCCTCGACGAGGCACCGCCCCCAAAGCAACCTCGCTTCCGCTTCGCGTCCCGCCGGCAGCCGCCGCTGGTTGGCAATTTTGAGGTGCTTCGCCGCCAGTGCGTAGAACTTGGGGCGGTTTGGTTCGTCCCAGGCGTCATCGGTTTCCAGCGCGATGGACGCTCCGATGATGTAGTGCACATCGCCCATTTCCTCGTAGGACATCGACCTTACCTGCGGCAGCAAGCGGGCCATCCGGCGGGCTTCGGAGTATTCTCCCGAATCGAGCAATTCCATCGCGGCGCTGACGTTCAAGTTTTCCTCAATCGTCTTCTCTCGCAAGTCCTGTACATAGCGCACCGTGAACAGCGCGGTGGCAAGTACGAACAGCCCGCCCAATGCTGGGTAAGTGATTCGCCCGTGGCGGTGGACGATCGCGAGCACTGCCCCGGCCGCGCGCAGCAACCCCTTCGGCAAACCGAGTAACCGCTTCGCCAGGCTTTGGCGGCCTTCGTCGGTTTCGGGTTGTGATTGTTGATCGTCCGCCATGGATGAACCGAGGCACTTCTGGCGCAGCGTGAAACGAAGAGGAGACTGGAGGCGGGTATGTACCGCATAAGCGCGCGCAGTGTCAACGGAGCATGCCGTGACAGAGCATATTGGCGGTAGGGCGCGCACCGCTAGCTGATCGCAGTCGGGCAGAAGAAGTGGCGAAGCGGAAAGCCGAGCAAGCCGTATCCGTCTTATCTGGGAACGGATCAGTTCCGTTCCCGAAGATCGCAGGCCGGCTGATCTTGCTGGCAGGGGATGCCTGTGACCCGTTCCATCATCCAGGCGTCGACGTCCGCAAGCATCTGCGTGGTCAGTTCGTCTTCGGCAGGGTACTGGCGAATACTGACGGACATGCCAGCAGCGTGTAGCACGCGCAGGTCTTGGGCAACCATGCCGGGCGAGTAATCTCGGGAACGGTTACCGTGCATCAGCATGATGGGCAGGCCGCGGGCGTTTTCGACGTTCACCAACGGAGCGTGTGATTGCGGCATTCTACCGCCGATAGAAAACGCGCCGGCACAAAGCTGCGGCATTCGCAGCGCCAACCTCAGAGCCATCGTTCCGCCATCGGCGAAGCCGCCGACAAACACGCGCGAGACATTGATGTTGTAGCGAGACTGGACCGTCTCAATGCAGTGGTTCAATCGCCACTGAGCGTCAATCACGTCCGCTTCTGTCTGCGGCCAGCAAAAAGCCCTGGGATCATCATCAGGCGCAGTTCCCTGCGGGGCGATAGCAAGGTAATTCCGCAAGCTGATCTGCGGCATCACCCGTTTTAACTGCCGTTGGTTGTCGCCGGCACTATGCAGCCAGACGAGCAACGGGTAGGCGTATTTTTTTTCGTAGTGCAACGGGACGAACAGCGAATGTTCGACTTGCCCGTCGCTGGCGAGCGCCGGCTCGCTATCATCGCTTTCAAATGTGGTAAGGCTGGAAGTGGAAGGATAATACGGGGTCGCTGCAAGCTGCATGCGTTTCATGTCGAGCGTGATCCTCAATAGATGTGCGCGGCAAACCGTGCCGGCACAAGTACGGGAACATCCGCGGCCGAACATCAGCCGCGACAGAAAGGGTCGTCGTAGAGTTACACTTGGTAAGGTACGAAGCAGTCTTCATCTTACCGCGGTGTGATTCGTGGAAGGCGAAATGGCCGTGACGCTAGCGTTGTGTGCTCAAGTGCGGCCAATTCGTAATTTTGGCATGGGTGACAGGGCATAGCCTTCGGGGTGGAAGGTGTGCTGCCATCACTCTCTGGTTAGGGAGTGTTAAGCAGAAGTGAAGCGTTCTATAACAGCCCCGAAAGCTTGTCAACGTCAGACAACTTCGGCGGAATTCCTTGGCAAGAAACAGGGTTGACAGAATTTCGCATCGCGTTCTTTTTGTCGACAGCTTCTCAATGGGCCGCGCTACTGGGCGGTCAGTTTATCCATCGTGGAAACCAGTTCTTTCACCGCATCAACGCTATTTTGGAAGCTCACTTTTTCTTCGTCAGTCAAATGAAGTTCGATGATGCGTTCGACGCCGCCCGCACCCAAAATCGCCGGCACGCCGACGTAATATCCGCCCACGCCGTATTCACTGTCGCAATAAGCAGCGACGGGTAATAAGCGCTTCTTATCCTTGACAATCGCCTCGACCATTTGCGCGGTCGCTGCCGCCGGCGCGTAATAGGCGCTGCCCGTCTTCAACAGACCAACGATTTCCGCCCCGCCCTTTCGCGTGCGGTCGACGATTTCATCCAACCGCGGCTTGTCGATCAATTGCGTAACCGGGATTCCGCCAACGGTCGTGCAACTGGGAAGCGGCACCATCGTATCGCCATGCCCGCCCATCAACAGCGCCGAAATGTCTTCCACGCTCACACCCAATTCCATCGCCAAAAACGTGCGATACCTTGCCGTGTCCAAAACGCCCGCTTGCCCCAACACGCGTGCGGCGGGAAACCCGCTGACTTGCAACGCCCGTTGCACCATGGCGTCGAGCGGGTTGCTCACCACGATGATGATCGCTTCTGGGCTGGTGGCTTTGATTTGCTCCGTGACTGATCCGACAATCTTGGCATTGGTCCCCAGCAAATCGTCGCGGCTCATGCCCGGCTTTCTGGGAATGCCGGCGGTGATCACCACCACATCGCTGCCCGCGGTCGCGTCGTAGGTCGTGGTGCCGGTGATGTTTGCGTCGAACCCCATGATCGGACCCGACTGCATCAGGTCGAGCCCCTTGCCTGCCGGCATGTCGCCAGCAGCCGGAATGTCAACCAAGACGATGTCGCCCAGTTCGGCTGCCGCGCACCAGTGCGCCGTCGTCGCGCCCACATTTCCGGCACCCACAATCGTAATTTTCGCCCGACGCATGATGCACGCTCCCGATTTGAAGTTAATAGTTGCAGTTGGTTCAACACGTTCGCAGCGATGAATATCGCCCGCGCCCCCGGCGCGCGTCAAGGGTGGGGCTGCCAGCGCACTGATCCGATATCAAGTGACGGCTCAAGAATAACTTCGTCGGCAATCACCTCTCCCGCTGGGAGAGGGCAGGGTGAGGGCAAAAGCAAGTTCCGAAGTTATTCTTGAGCCGTCCCTAAAACTTCAACTTCATCACCCAAGCTTCCCAGCGGCGTTGGAACTTGAGCATGTCTTCCTCGCCGAGGATTTTCGCCAGCGTGGCGTAGCCGCCGGGGTCTTCGCCTGCCGCGCGGTGGAAGGCGTGATAGTACTTCACCAACAGGTCGTGCTCTTGCAGGTAATAGCACAAGTAACGGGCTTGGGCGTAGTTGGTTCCTTTGTCTTCGTTGTAGAACTCGCTTTGGGTTGTATTGCAGAGCGTTTCAAACGGCGGAACGCGGCGGTCGGCAATGGCCCGCTGCAAACCGCGCAGCCGCCAGTTCGTGAAGCCGGTGATGCGGCCTTCGCGGTCGCCGCATTGTTCGTACAGCGAACCGAGGCCTTCGTTCAGCCAGGCGGGGCAATCAGGAAAATTGGCGGCGACAAACGGGTGAACGATCTCATGCACCAGCGTTCCGCCGCCTGTGGCAATGTTCATTACCAACGCTTTGCGGCTGGGCGAGTAGTAGCCGTAGGGCGTGCTAGGGCGATCGCCGAGTAATTCCCAAGCGTGCTTCTGGTAGCTGGCTTTGTCTTTGAACAGCCAGATGTTGATGATGTGGTCCGGGTTGCGGGTGAAGTACATCGCCTTCAACCGCTGCACCGCCCAACGGACCGTGCCGGCCGCCCGCCGCTCGACCTCGCGCGGCTCTTCATCGCCGATCACGACGAACGGTTTCTCAACCACCACGTGAAAACCCTCGGGTAATGTTCTCTTCAGGTTGGCGACGTGCCGGTCATAGTCGGCATCGGTCGGCGCGGAACGTTCGTCGGCCGAAAGTGTTGCCGATGCGCACAACAGCGCCAGCGCGGACCAGAACGTGCTTCGATAAGAATTCTTCACGTTGTACCTGAAGGGATAAGAAGAGCATTTTGAAAGTCGCAAAGGTGCAGAACGGATCGGCGATCCGTGCTACACCTTCGCCAAACAACGGCGCGGTAGAACAATCGTATCGCCCCCGGCGGCGATTGACCACGCTTTGGGCGTAACCGTTGTGTAACGGGCAACCACTTCGTAGGCGGGTTTCTCCGAAACCCGCCAAAGTAGGCCGCGAGTCCCATCGCGGTCGGAAGTGCGACTTGTTGCAGATATTCTGGATTCTGTATGAGCCACGGTATTGTTCTCAATCACTTCGAAAGTCTGGACTACTTCGCACCACTGGTCGTCAGGGACTGCCGACCTACTTTGCGCACAAAACGCTTGCCAAAACGGGGCCAATCGCACATGATGGAACTGTGGTAGCAACGCTGCCGCTCCCAATCTGACGTTGGCCGTGCGCGGCGGCCTTGATCCGATTTCCTGGACCGATTACTAAGCTGTTTACTCGCGGCGATATCGCCTGCGGGCGGCTCGTAATCACAACCCGACGGTGATCATGAACAAGGTTCCACGCACGTTTTCGTTTCTTGGCCGACGCAGTCTTATCTCGGGCATGCTGTTGGGTGTCGCCCCGTTGCTGATGGCTTCGCAGTCGCCTGATTCCCAAGCTGCGGAATCGATCGCCGACGAGACAACGCGGCTGCTCGCCGAGTTCAAAGAGTACAGCGGGTCGAAACTTGTCTTCGACGAAGACGATCTGCCGCGCGGGCAATACCACGACATCATGGTTCCGCTGGGTGAAAAACGGCGGCGCGACGCCGCGGAGATTTGCCTGCGTGAGGTGAAGAAGTACCCGCCCGGCTACCTGGGCGAGATGAAGTTGGAAGCGATTGGCATCTTCGCCGCCTGCGCTTCCCGCGCCGGCGACGGGTACCGGGAATTCGACCGCGAGATCGGCGGCTACCGCTACTACGGAATTTGGAACGG
The DNA here is from genome assembly GCA_937967755.1 of uncultured Planctomycetaceae bacterium. Classification (GTDB taxonomy): domain Bacteria; phylum Planctomycetota; class Planctomycetia; order Pirellulales; family Pirellulaceae; genus CALBTA01. Next base: position 15,569 of record CALBTA010000067.1, read on the forward strand.
AAAAAACGGCATCGCCGGGGCCTACTACTCCGACGGGCAACTGCCGCTCACCTTTCATCACGAAGTGTTTCACCACGTTGACGGAACGCACGCCGGCGTCACCGATGCGTCGAGGTATTTCGAAAGCGACGACCGGCAGTTCGCCAATGCCATTGACGGGACCCGGCGTTACGAGGCGTTGGCGATCAACGGAAACGATCTTCAAAAGCTGAAGCGAATTCGTAACGGCTACGTGCTCAAGGGCGCGGTCAGTTCTTATGCATCGAAGACTCGCGGTGAAGATCAGGCGGAAACGGCGCGGCATTTTTTGACGTCGCTGCCCGATGCCCTGGTGCAAATGGCAGAGCAGCCCGAGCTTCCCGGAAGCCAACGAATGCTGCACTGCCTGACGCAGTATTACGCCGCGACCGA
>CALBTA010000068.1 GCA_937967755.1 uncultured Planctomycetaceae bacterium
TGAAGCTGATCAAGAAAGGTTGGATGGAGCACCTGGAAGAGTACAAGAAACATTGCATCGATCAGGCGATCACAATTCTGACCGCCGGCCACGATGTGAAGTGCGCCTTCGCGACGCCGAAGTTGCTGGAATCGCTCTGCTTGGAACTGGAAGAGCGGGGGATGCATATCAAAGACCTGGGCATCACCGGTATCTTTTCCGGCGGGACGGAGTTCACTCCGCAGTGGACGCGGTTCTGCGTCGAAGAGTTGTTCGGCGGGCCGACCGAAGAGAGCGGAATTTATATGACACCGACGTACGGCAACACGCTGATGGGCCTGGCGTGCAGCAAACCAGTGACCGCCGAGGAGAAATACAAGATCAGCTACTACGCCCCGCAGCCGCGCGCCGTGACGGAGGTCGTCACGTTTAATGACTACAACCAGGTCGTCCCCTACGGCGAAACCGGCCGGGTGAAGTTGTACACGCTGACCGATGAATTCTTCGTCCCCGGCTTTATGGAACGAGACGAAGGCGAACGCGAAGCCCCGTTCGAAAAATTCCCCTGGGACGGCGTCTCCGGAGTACGGCCGTTTCACGAGTTGGCGAAAACAACGACGGTGGGCGTGTATTAAGTTCTCAGTACACGTACTTTCAATTCTCCGGCTTTCTAGTTCGCTCATTTCAATTAGACATCTCACGAACATGCTCAACATTCCCGCTATCCGCTGGGGCAAGCCTTACGAATCTCTGGAAACCGATGAGGTGCTGCACTTCGACACCGGCGAGCCGATCGCCAAGGTGTCGCAGGCCAACGGCGGTATTGTGCAGCGCGATATGCGTAACGTGCAGAAAGCCCGCGATATTCTGCGCGAGTTTTCCTGCGACCAGTTGATCGAGAAGATCAAGGCGGCCGCTGATTTGTACCTGAATGCCACGTTGCCGCTGGGCGACGGGACGCAATCGCCCGATGAGTTCGCCCACCAACAATCAGCCAGCACCGGCCTGCCCGAGCACATGTGCAAAGGCAATATGTCGAAGAACCACTTTGTGTTGACCAACATGGAGAAAATGCTCGACGCCCTGACGCGCGGGCTGCCGCTGGATATCTTCAGCCGTGGCTGGGGGAAGGAAGACCGCGGCGTGGTCGTTAGCTATCAAGCCCAGTGTGCCGCGTTGTCTGTGGTGTTGCCGTCGAATTCGCCCGGCGTGCATACGTTGTGGCTGCCGGTCATTCCGCTGCAAATTGGCCTGGTGTTGAAACCAGGTCCGCAAGAGCCTTGGACCCCCTACCGTATGTACGCCGCCTTCTGCGAAGCGGGGATTCCGCCCGAGGTCGTCAGCATCTATCCCGGCGGGGCCGAAGTGGGGGCGGCTGTGCTGGGCAGCGCGCAGCGGGCGATGATTTTCGGCGGCACGCCGACGGTCGAACAATACAAAGGCAACCCGCGTGTGCAAGCGCACGGGCCTGGTTTTTCGAAGATCATTTTGGGCGACGATTGTGTCGATCGTTGGGAAGAGTACATCGACCTGATCGCCGACAGCATCTATTTGAACAGCGGTCGGGGCTGCATCAATTGTAGCGGTGTATGGGCTTCGCGTCACACCGAAGCCATCGCCGACGCGCTGGCGGCGCGGCTCGGCCCGATCGAAGTGAAACCACCGGAAGACCCCGAAGCCGGCCTGGCCGCGTTCACCGTACCTGGCATGGCCAGCGCCGTGTGGGGAATGATCGAAGAAGATTTCAAAGAAGAAGGCGTCACGCACAGCACGGAAAAGTATGGTCCTCGCCTGGAAGAGAAAGAACGTTGTGCTTATTTGCGGCCGACGGTCGTGCATTGCAAATCACCCGAGGCGGCGATTGCGAAGAAGGAGTTCATGTACCCGTTCAGCACGGTGGTCGAGTGCCCCCAGGATGAATTCTTGAAGAAGATCGGGCCAACGCTTGTCGGCACGGTGATCAGCGAAGATGAAAAACTGATCCGCGCCGCCAGCGACGCCGTCCACATCGACCGTCTGAACATCGGCCCGATTCCCACCATCAAACTCGACTGGCTGCAACCCCACGAAGGAAACATCATCGACTTCCTCTTCCGCGGCCGTGCCTACCAGGTAACGGAGGAGAAGTTGGCGGCGGTTTGATCAATGGGATTTGCCGGTTGCAGGAGCGGCTTTAGCCATGGCCAAGGATTCAGACAAGGCCGATGACTTGATTTCAGGTAAACTGAAGAAGTCAAAGTCGTATCATGCTGATTACGGCAGGAAGACCTACGGTGAGATCAAGCGGCTTGCCATCGGGAAGCCACCTGATAGCAAAGCGCGGCAAATGAAAAAACTCATCGAGCAGTCCGAGCGTCTCCGGCAAAAGGCCCGAGGTAGGAAGAAATGAAGAGTACAACAACACTGAAACGCAAGGTGTCTGAAGTTAACTCTCAGATGTCGAGAGGAAGCTATTCCGCAGCGCTGCAAGCGGTCGAATCGCTGTTAGATCAATGGCCTGGTGCCGCACCCTTGCACATACTGCGAGCAGAACTGATTCAGCTTGGAGATGAATCGGGGCCATCGCTGGACGAAGCAAAAAAGTCGTTAGCGGAAGCGCTCAAGGCGGATCCAAATTCCATCGAAGCCCTCATTGAACAGGGGCATTTCCAGTTCGCCGTGGATGATGATGCGAAAGCTGCCGCCAAGACTTTCGAGAAAGCAATAGCCGCGTCGGCAAAGATGCTTGTGGCTGCCCTACTGGGTCGTGCGGCGGCGCTCGCGGAATTGGACAGGCGGCAAGAGGCGTTCGACTGCCTCGCCCATGCACAACGATTGCAGAATTCTAACGGCGCATTGAAGTCGGTCGCCGCGTCGAATCCAGAAACCATCCTCACCCTTTGGGAGTCAATCAGCCCAACAAGCTAACCCACACGCCGGAATGCATCTCCGCCCGCCCCCACATTCCGCAATCCGCATTCCACACTCCGCAATCAAATGATCCCCTTCGACTTCCAACCCCGCACGCGCATCGTCTTTGGCGAGGGGAAGATTGATGCGCTGGGCGAACTAACGAGCGAACTTGGGGCCCGCCGGGCGTTGGTGGTTAGCGATGCCGGTATTATCGAAGCTGGGCATGCGCAGCGGGGGATCGATGCGCTGGAGGGCGCCGGGATTCAGGCCTTCTTGTTCGACGCCGTGCATGAGAACCCCACCACCGCTGACGTGGAAGCTGGCGTGGCGTTCGCCAATCGGCATGACCCGGAAGTTATCATCGGGCTGGGCGGCGGCAGTTCGATGGATTGCGCCAAGGGCGTTAACTTCGTGCTGACCGGCGGCGGCAAGATGCAAGACTACTGGGGTGTTGGCAAAGCCCTGAAGGAAATGCTGCCGATGATCGCCGTGCCGACCACCGCGGGCACAGGCAGCGAGACGCAGTCGTTCGCCCTGATCAGCGATGCCCAAACGAAGGTGAAGATGGCCTGCGGGGATAAGAAGGCCTCGTGCCGCATCGCGTTGCTCGATCCGCAGTTGACCGTCACGCAGCCGCGCAAAGTTTCCGCGCTGACCGGCATCGACGCCATCGCCCATGCTTTGGAAACGTTCGTGACGACCAAACGCAATGCCGCGTCGCTGGCCTTCAGCCGCGAAGCCTGGTTGCTGTTGGCCGAAAACTTCGCGGCCGTGCTGGAAAACCCCGAGAACATCGAAGCCCGCGGCGGGATGCAACTGGGCGCATGCTTCGCCGGGTTGGCAATTGAGAATTCCATGCTGGGCGCGACGCATGCGTTGGCCAACCCGTTGACGGCGCACTACGGCGTCATTCATGGCCAGGCCATCGGCGCGATGCTGCCGCACGTCATTCGTTACAACGGCCAGGAATTTGGGCAGTGGTACATCGACCTGCTGGAAGTCACCGCCCACAGCGATGGTTGCCCTTCGCCTGCGGGCGGCCCGGACGCCTTGGCTGACTATGTTTCTTCGCTGCGGGAACAGGCGGGGCTTCCGGGGCAACTTTCGGAAATGGGCGTGCAGAGCGAGAAGATTCCTGAATTGGCGGCCGACGCGGCCAAGCAATGGACCGGCACGTTCAACCCGCGGCCAGTCGATGAAGCCGCGCTGCAAGCCATCTACGAGCAGGCTTTCTGATAGAATAGCCGGTAGCTTTCGTAGCCGAACCCAGAAGTCTCACGACTTCTGCTACGTTGAGTTTTTCCCGCAACAAAGGACCGTCGAACCATGCGCAGAACGAAAAACGGATTGACCCTGGTGATGGCGCTGTCGTTGGTGTGGATTTTCACCGGCTGCCCCACAGACGCGCCGCCGGTCGTCAATTCCAGCGGTTCCATCAATCAAACCAGCGCTGTGAATGAGGTTGACGACTCATCAGATTCGGAGGCCAGCGGCGAAACGGTTGTCGATCCCGATCAGCCAGACGGCCGTACCGCGGAAGATGCTAGTCAGAACTCCGATGCGAAGCCGACGAGCGACGACAACACCTTCGCCCTGGCGGAAATCCCGAAAACGATGCCGACGAAGCCGGCCATCGCGGCCGATGCGAAGAACTGGCCGCTGTTCCGGGCTGATTCGCACAGCAGCGGTATTGCGGCCAGCACCCTGCCCGAGAAGTTGGAGTTGCTGTGGAAATACCGCGTGGAAGATGGCGGGTTTGAAACCACGCCGGCGGTTGTCGATAGGGTGGTTTACGTTGGCGACTTCGACGGCAAACTGCTGGCGATTGATGCCGCCAAAGGCGAGAAGAAGTGGGAGTTCGAAGGTTCGCTCGGCTTCGTGGCTTCGCCTTCGGTGTACAAAGGCAACGTCTACATCGGCGACCTGGATGGCAACTTCTATTGCGTCAATGCGAAAAGCGGCAAGAAGATTTGGGAGTTCGCGACCGAGGCTCAAATCGATTCCTCCGCCAATTTTTACAAAGACAACGTGCTGATCGGTTCACAAGATGCCACGCTATATTGCTTGACCGCGGCTGGCGGCAAGCCGGTTTGGAAATTCACGATCGACGACCAAATTCGTTGCACGCCCACGATTGTCGAGAACCGTTGTTTCCTGGCCGGCTGCGATGGCAAGTTGCACATCGTCGATCTCGACAAGGGGGAAGCGGTTGACGACGTCTCCATCGAATCGCCGACCGGCACCACCCCGGCGGTTCGCGGCGACCGGGTTTATTTCGGCACGCACGCCGGCGACTTCTTCTGCATCGATTGGAAAGCGGCCCGGGTCATTTGGACTTGGAAAGACGAAGCCAGCCCTTCGGAGTTCCGCAGCAGCGCGGCGGTGGGGAAGGATCAGATCGTTGTCGGTGACCGCGGCCGGCGTTTGTTCGCATTGAACCCCGAAGATGGCGAGCAGATTTGGGAGTTTCCCACCAAGCGCAACGTCGATAGCTCGCCGGTGATCGCAGGCGAGCGTGTGCTGTTCGGCTCCGGCGAAGGGGTGATCTACGCGGTAGGTCTCACCGACGGCAAAGAACTTTGGAAGTACGAAGCCGGCGGCGGCTTCATTGGCTCGCCCGCGGTAGCCGACGGAAAACTATTCATCGCCAGCGAGGATGGTGTGTTGTATTGTTTTGGCGCGAAGTAAACGTTGACGAAACTAACAACTGGACCCTATGACCACCGAAACCAAAACCGAAGTTGGCAGTTACTTCATTTCGAATTACCCACCCTATTCGCAATGGGGCGATGATGATTTGCCGCTTGTCCACGAGGCGATGGCCAGCCCGCCGCGGGCCGATACACCGCTGGGCTTGTACCTGCATATTCCCTTTTGCCGCAAGCGCTGCAAGTTCTGCTACTTCCGCGTTTATACCGATAAGAACGCCGCCGATATCGAGCGCTACATGGCGGCCCTCTCGCGCGAAATCGAAATCGTCGCCGAGCAACCGGTGATGGGCGGGCGGCGATTTCGCTTCGTCTACTTCGGCGGCGGCACGCCCAGCTATATCAGCGTGAAGCAACTCGCCCGGCTAAAGGAAAGATTGCAAGCCAGCATCAGTTGGGACAAGGCGGAAGAGGTGACGTTCGAGTGCGAGCCGGGCACGTTGGCCGAAAGCAAAGTCCACGCGCTGCGCGACTTCGGCGTCACGCGGTTGAGCCTGGGGATCGAAAACTTCAACGACGAAATCCTGCGCGAAAACGGCCGTGCCCATGAATCGCCCGAGGTTTATCAAGCGTGGGAGTGGATCACCGCGGCCGATTTTCCCAACGTCAACATCGACCTGATCGCCGGCATGGTCGGCGAGACCTGGGACAACTGGAAGGACTGCGTTCGCAAGACCATCGACATGTCGCCTGAGAGCGTGACGATCTACCAGATGGAACTGCCGTTCAACACCGTGTATTCGCAAGACATCTTGGGCAACAAGATCGAAACGCCGGTGGCCGATTGGCCGCTCAAGCGAGAGTGGGTCAACTACGCCTTTGACGAGTTGGCGGCCGCCGGTTACACAACCAGCAGCGCCTACACGATGATCAAAGACCCCTCGAAGGTCAGCTTCAGCTATCGCGATAATCTGTTCGGCGGGGCCGACCTGATCGCCACCGGCGTCGCCAGTTTTGGGCATGTCTCAGGCGTGCACTATCAGAACAACGCCGAATGGGCGGGTTACCTCGGCAGATTGGAAGACGACGATGCACT
>CALBTA010000069.1 GCA_937967755.1 uncultured Planctomycetaceae bacterium
AAGCCGACGCCGAAAAGCAGATTGACGAGGTGCTGTTGCCGCAGCAGCGCGACCGGCTGCGGCAATTGGCACACCATGTCGAACTAAAACGCAGCGGAGCGCAAGATGCGCTACTCGATGGCAAGTTGGCTGAAGAGTTGGGCATCACTGCAGAACAAAAGGCCCGCTTGCGCGAGAAAGCCCAAGAGCTTGAAAAAGAAACGGCTGCCGAAATTGCCCGCCTGAAGGAGAAGGCCAAAGCCGAGCTGTTCGCCGAACTAACACCGGAGCAACAGAAGAAGCTGAAAGATTTGCTCGGCGACGACTTCGACTACCAGCAAACCGATTGGCGGCAGCGGATTCGTCAATCACAACGCCGAATTCAACCGTAACTTCCCACTCGCCAAATGTTCTTAGAAAATGGCAGCGACGCGAGAGCATCGCCCGCGATAACAAGGCTGAATTTTTGCAAATTCAGCTACAGGTTAGCCGCGAGGAGCATCAATCGGCGAGCGAAAGTGCTGTTCCGTCCTGTAGCGTGACGTCGAACGAATCGAATTCCCACTGCTGGCCGTTTTGCTGCGCGTAGAAGTAGACTTGAGCCGTGCCGCTGGGGCCGCGGATGGTGAACGTGTAATCGGCCGTTCCGCCTGTCCCGGGCGACTGATTGTATTGGCCGTTGAAACCAATGATGTCGGAATCGATCGGCTCGCCGAGGGCCGCGGTGATTTGCGGTTCGCTGCGGATCCGCTCCATCGCAATCGTGTAAGGCTCGGCGTTTCGCAAGGCGTTGATGCCAATCGTGAACAGCCCGCCGCAACAGCCCAAGCACATCAACAACGGCAAGAACACAATGGTCGGGATCAGCCACAACATATTACGGGCGAACCAGCCCCGCTGTGGCTGCGGCTGTTGCATGTTGGGATCGTGAGGAACGTGGCTCATGAATTACCCGTCCGCCTTTCGGCAATAGGCCAACATTCCGGCAACGTCATTGGGAAGTTCCCCGCCGCCCGCCGCTGCGTCATCGGCAGCAGGCTGACTGGCAGCTTCCGGTTCGGCTTCAGCTTCCACGGCCGCTTGCGGCTTCGCCTCTTCCTTGGCGGCACGCTCCTCCGCGGGCTTCGCGGCCGGCGCTTTAGAAACCGGTGCCTTCCCGCTCGCTTGCTCACGGGCCATCGCCAACATTTGTTCAACCGTCATGCCGGAAGTATCAATGCCGCCTGCGGCCATCGTGTTGCCGGCAGGCGAAGCGGGTTGTTCCTTGCGCGCCGGCGGATCCGCTTTCGGTTGCGGGGCTTTGCTGACGGCTGCTTGCTCTTTGGCGACGCTCGCCCCGCCGTCGGACCTGCGCGCCGCCGCCAGCATCTGCTCGACCGACATCGCTTTCGCATCGGCCGGTGCCGCTGGCTGCTTCGCGGCAGGAACTTCCTTGGTAGGCGCAGCTTCCACTTTCGCAGGCGCGCTGGCTTTCGCCGGAGCGGCTCCGCCATCGGAACTTCGCGCGGCGGCGAGCATGTCGGCGACGCTCATCTGCCCGCCGGTTTTAGCAGGAGCCTCCTTCGTTTCTTTTGCGGGGGACGGCTTCGACGGCGAAGCCGTCGCCTTGAGTGATGATCCGCCGCTATCGGATGATCGCGCCGCGGCCAGCATGTCGGCCACGCTCATGCCGCCACCGCTTGCCGCCGCGGGCTTGCCGGCCGACTCCCGGCTTTTCTCAAGCTTCGACGGCTCTTTCTTCGCCGCCGGCTTCGCACTCGTCTTCGGCTTGTCGGCAGCGGTCCGCGCTTCGACTTCCGCCGCGTCGACCACCTTCAGGAAATCAACATCGATATCATACCAACCGATGTTGTTAATCCACTGGTCGAACTCGACCAACGCCCGACCGCTCATATTCACGGTTCGAACATGCCCGATCAGCCCGCCAAAGCGTTTCAGTTCCGGCCGGCTCTCATCGACGGTGACGAACTTGTCGGTATATTCTTCTTTGAGCTTCTCAATATGCTCGAAGACCATAATCGTTTGAGGCAGTGATAGGGTGATCGAAGACCGAAAACAGGACCAAACATACGATTTTCCCCCAAATCCCGCCCCCTGACAACCGGACAATCGCCTTGGCGTTCGGATTGCGGCAACCGCTTGCCGCTTTTGATTTTTACAATGCTGTTGAGATCTCGCTTCGGCGGAACCTGCACGGCATGGCTATAGTTCTCGATCTAGTCCGGTTCAAATCATGTTTGGGAGTGAATCCATCGCTCGGAAATTGTTTCGCATATGAAATCGATTGCTTCGCATAACGGTAAGGTTGCGTCCGATCAGGCCTTTCAGACGATGGTCGCCGGCGGCTCGCCGCTGGATGGCGTGGTGGCTGGTGTGACGCTGGTTGAGGACGACCCAAACGAACTGACCGTGGGCTATGGCGGGTTGCCGAATGAAGATGGCGTGGTGCAGCTCGATGCGGCGGTGATGGATGGGGCGTCGCATCGCGGCGGAGCTGTGGCCGCGCTGGAAGGGGTTCGGCATCCCACGCAGGTTGCCCGCTTGGTGATGGAACAAACGCGGCGGGTGATGCTGGCCGGCGAAGGTGCCCGGCGGTTCGCATTAGCCAACGGCTTCGCCGAAGAGAACCTGTTGACCGAGAAGGCACGGCGGATGTGGCACTACTGGCGCCGGCGCCGCAGCGGCATTGACGATTGGCGCGACCCGCCGGCTGATGATGACCTGGACGCCCACAAGTATTTCCAGCAGGAGTTTTACAAGACCGGCGGAACGATTCATTGCAGTGCGATTGACTCGACTGGGAACATTGCCTGTGCAACGAGCACTAGCGGGCATTCGTTCAAACTTTGCGGGCGCGTTGGCGATTCGCCGATTTTGGGGGCGGGGCTGTACGTCGATAACGATGTGGGAAGTTGCGGCGGCATCGGCCATGGCGAAGCGGCGATGCGACACGTCGCGTCGTTCGCCGTGGTGGAGTTGATGCGGCAAGGACGTTCGCCGCTGGAAGCTGGCTTGGAAGTTTTGCAGCGGATCAACGACAAGGCCCTGCCTGAGGAACGTGACGAACAAGGCCGGGCCAAGTTCGAATTGCAGTTGTTCATTCTGGCCAGCGATGGCCAGCACGCCGGCGTGGCGATGCGCGGGCCGAAGGAGATCGCCGTAAGCGATGCCGGCGGCACGAACTTAGAACTGTGTACGCCGTTGTGGGAAGAATGAACTACTCGTCGGCAGCGACTTCGTACTCTTCACCGGCCAGTGCGACCAGATCGCCGGCGACGAGTTTGCGCCGCCGTCGGGTTTCGACTTCGCCGTTGACCGAAACTTCACCCGCCTGAATCATCAGCTTCGCCTGCCCGCCCGTGGCAACTTGGCCGGTCATTTTGACGAAGTTGTCGAGGCGAATATGGGGCCGTTCGTCGGGCATGTGGTTTGGCAATGGTACCGTAATGCGTTGACGTTTAATGCGTCAGTTTTACTGCATCGCGGGCTTCGGAGTCACCTGTGCGGTTATCACCGTCCGCCGATTGCGGTTCTATCCGAGAGGCTTTGCAGAAAGGGCGAACTCGTGTTTTGGCTCTATGTCGTCGCTGGAATTGTCATTTGCGCCGCGCTGCCGGCGTTGATTCTGGCGTGGGGCGTTTGGCTGATCGTCAGCGGCAGGACTGGCCTGTTGCCGGGGTTGACGCTCGGCTTGCTGATCGCCGCCTGGTGTACACTCGTGCTGTTGGTCATCCCTTACGGCGGATTGTATCCGAATCTGCCCGGGGTATTGATAGCCGGTTTGCTCGACGCTCAGGCGGGAGGGACAGTGCAAACGGCCATCTGCATCGCGACCAATTCTCTGATGTGGCCAACCGTGACAACTGTCTTGTTTTTGTTCATTCGCCGGGCCGGCAGATAAGATGATTGCAGGGTATGATGAACTTGGACCTTGACGTAGCCGCTTTGGAACGATTGCGTGTCAGCTTCACCCCAACTTCAAGCCGCCGAAGACTTTCCAAGTGGAGAAAGCGAACGCGTTGCGCTGCGGATTCTTTCAGTTCTGATTCCGGTCTTCAACGAACGTGACACCGTGGCGCAGTTGATCGAACAGGTCGCTGCGGTTTCCATCGATTTGGAACTGGAGATTGTCGTCGTCGATGACGGGTCAACCGACAGTAGCTGGAATTTGCTTTGCGAGGCTGCCGATAAGTATGCCAACGTTAAAGTGTTTCGCCACGACCGCAACCAAGGCAAAGGGGCGGCTGTGCGAACCGCCATCGCCAAGGCGACCGGCGACGTGGCGGTGATTCAAGATGCCGATTTGGAATATGACCCGGCCGATTACAATCGGCTGCTCGCGCCCATCCTGTCAGGCGAAGCCGATGCGGTCTACGGTTCAAGGTTTGCCGCCGGCGCCCAGCGGAAAATCACCCGCTGGCAGCGAGCGGGTAACCGGGTGCTGACCGGCTTTAGCAATTTGGTGAACCGTCAAAAGCTTACCGATATGGAAACGTGCTACAAGATGATCCGCATGGATCTTTTGCGGAACTTGCGGCTGCGGTCGAATTCCTTCACGCTGGAACCGGAGATTACCGCGCGGTTAGCTCAGTGCGGCGCTGCAATTCGCGAAGTGCCGATAAGCTACCGCGGCCGGACCTACGGCGAAGGGAAAAAGATTGGCTTCGTCGACGTGCTGAAAGCCTGCGGTGAAATCGTGCGCAGCGGAATCTGGGACCGGCAAAGTTGATCGGCAGTCCCTGACGATCAGAAGCGGAGCATGATGTCAATCGCGAGGGACTCGCGATCTACTTTCAGCGCCGGAGGGTCCATTGCTCGGTCGCGTATTTTGTCCGGCGTAGTTGCTCGGCAATTTCCAACTCGGCCGTCGTGATGGTTTCGGGGTTCATTGTGAACCCCAACGTACTGGCAACTTCCGCGGCAAACCGCTGAGCCAGATTCTCAAAGGTAACATCCTCACCTGTCAAATCCCCAATTCCCGGCAATTCGGGCGCGAACGAACTTCTGGCGAGTAATACACTTCCATGTTGCAAGATCGCTCCTCGACGACGGCGTTGGGCGCTGCCGGCGATTTTATTTTCGCCGAGAATCACATCCCCATCGGATCGCCGCTCGAAGCAAAGAAAAGGAGCGCCTTCGCTGGTAAGTTCGCCACCGGAAAAAAGACTCCCGATGCCGTTGAGCGCTGCGATCAAAGCATTGTGTACCTTTTCGTAAAACCCGCGGGCGGGTTCGCCTTTCGCCACTTCCTCGGGCAGCACCAACGCATAGGTCAATTCGCGGTCATGCAAGATCGCGCCGCCCCCGCTGGGCCGCCGAATTAGTTCGCACTGCCGGCTGGGCTGGTGGTGCTCGCGATCCGCCGCGCGTTGGAAATACCCCAAAGACAAAGTCGGACGCGCCCACTGATAAATTCTCAGCACCGGACCAGCGTCTTCGCTCCCCGACGCGGCTGATTCCAACAACGCCTCATCCAGCGCCATGTTCATCGCGCCATCGGCCGGCGGGCTGAGGATCAGGCGGCAGGGTTGCATTATTCGTCCAGCAAAGAACTACAGCAGCGCGACGAATTCATCCACGGTCAGGTCAGCATCGCGCAAGATTTGCCGAAGCGTTCCAACTCGAACTGGGCGATGGTCAGGAACGACAACGCGGGCTGGTGGATCGTCGCGTCGGAGAATCATGTGACTTCCGCGCTGCCGACGAAACACGAACCCGACTTTTTCGAGCACCTGGCGAACTTGCTGCCCCGAAAGATCGCGCGGTAGCCTCGCCATTAAGCAGGTACCTCGACATCAATCAACTCTCGATCATGTTCGACGGGAATCGGGTCGCCTGCTTCGCGACAATCTTCCAGATAGAGTTCGATTGCCTCACGGATATTGGCAAGAGATTCCGATCGCGAATCACCTTGGCTGACGCAGCCAGGCAACGCCGGCACGCTGACCACGTATCCACCGTCTTGTTCTTGTTGCAATATGACTGTGTACTTCATGACAGTTGTCATTATACGTAGCCAGCGACTTCGGGACAAACATCGCTACTGAATCTCCGCCAGCGGCACCGGGCAGCGGTTGGCGTCGGATTGTGTGACCGCTTCCAGCACACGCTGCGTGTTGTAAGCGTCGGCGAAGTCGGGCATGGGCACTACCGGCTCGCCGCCGGCGATCATCGTCATGATATCGCTGCTCATGTTGATGAAGCTGTGTTCATACCCGAGCACGTGGGCGACCGGCCACCACGCTCCGGCGTAGGGGTGGTTGGCGTTGCCATTGGTGACGTTGATGGTCGACCAGCCTTGCAGTTCTTCAGGAAGCGTCGCGTCGTACCAATCGAGTTCGTTCATCCGCTCGAAGTTGAAGCGAATCGCCCCTTTCTCGCCGTGAATCTCGAGGCGGTTACCATTTTTGTATCCGGTTGAAAGGCGCGTCGCCTCGAACGTGGCCAGCGCGCCGCTTTCCATCTTGGCGATGAACAGCACGATGTCGTCGACGGTGCTGGCACCTTTCTGTTGCGCAGTCGCCGCACCGCGTCCGGAGATTTCGCCGCCGCCCCCTTCGAGGATCACGCGTTCCTTAATGACCGTTTCCATCGTGGCACCGCTCACTTCGCCGACCTCGTCGCGGGTGATGAA
>CALBTA010000070.1 GCA_937967755.1 uncultured Planctomycetaceae bacterium
CCATCTTCGCCACCGCTGCCTCGTCGGAGACATCGGCCGCGACAACGTGCGCCGCTGTTTGGTCTTTATGTCCAACACATGGCAAACAAAGCGGCCATCTCGCCGATCGTTCCACAGCACCTCGCTGTCGCTGCCCGGTCGCCACTGCAGCATGCAACCTTGCTGCCAACCCCAGGCGCGGCTTTCCCCCAGTTCGATCCACTTGTCACCTTCTTTGATATCGACCATGCCGACTTTAATTGTGTCATCGGGCTTTGGCGAACGGTGCTCGAAGTCGACCTGGTTCGAAAGCACAAAGCGGTTCGCAGGATCGAACTGGAGCTTGTCGTAGTACCCAAACCAATGAAACTTCGGGCCTTTGGTGATCGCACGGGTGGGGACCAACGTCTTGCTGCGCTCGGCGGCGAACGATCCACCGGCGGTGACCGCCGCAGAGCCCGCGGCGATCGCTTGCAGAAATTGTCGGCGTGAATGGATCATGGTGGGTTCCTGGCCAATTGTGATGCTCCGCATTGCGTGATGACTCATGAATGCTATCAGGCGGAAGTGGCGAGACGCTTTAGCCCGCTTCGCCGCTTCTCAACCGCCTCTAACACCAGGTTGTACCGGTCGCGGGCGGTTTCTCGCTCGGGCGTTTCTGCGAACGTGGCTTCACAGCCGTGGATTAGCATTTCCGCTTGCTGCTGAATCGCCGCCAAATCCTCTTCGCGAATGACAAACGTGGCGACGGTGACCAACGCGTCGAGCAGCCGCAGCGAGACAGAAACGCTGTCGCGCCCGTAGTGCCGGATCTGATTGAACGCGGCCCCCAGCACCGTTGGAAAATCGATCGGCCGCACGATCACGCGGAGCCGACCGTCCTTATCACACCGAAACGGGTTGGGAATATCACGCTGAGCCATGCGCGAAAGGAAACCGCAAAGGCGGTCGATGCATGCGATGGCGGTGAACGGGTCGTTTACACCCGGCGAAAGTGCACGCACGGCGACTTCGACCAGTTCCTCGACAGCGCAAATGATGTCTTGGCGCGGCGTCCGGCGGACGCCGGCGATGACCGTGTCGTTGATGGAATCGGCAACGCCGTCGTCGCACCGCTCGCTCGGCCAAACATAAGCCAGCGCAGTTCCCCGAACCCCGTAGTCGCCCGGCCGCAAGTGCATTTTGATGACCAAATCCTTCGACGTCGCCAGGTGCAGCAACGTATCGCTGCCAACCGCCTGCACATAGCCCTCTTTAACCAGCGCCACTTCGGTAAAATCATCGCCCAACGCAGAAAGCTGAATTGCAGTTTGGTCCAACGGAACTCCGCCAGGTGAACCCGAGCCCATCGACTCTGGGTACAGCCTGGCCAACTCGTTGTTCATATCCTCGGCAACCGAAGCCACCACGTTGGGTGCCTGGATCGACATCGCCACGGCATGGTTGAAGTAAATCAACATGCCGATACAGAACACGCTCAGCGCGACCCCCAAACTGACCGAGAAGTGGGGCACAAAAGGCTCTTCGCCGATGTCACTGACGTGCCGCAACACCAGCAGGCAATAAAGGCTGGTGGCAATGAACGCCCCTAAAGCGGCTTGGGTGATGCGATTCGCCATGAACGTGCGCAGCAGACGCGGCCCGTACTGCTGAGAAGTCATCGTCAGCCCAACGATGGTGATCGAGAACACGACCCCGGCGACCGTGACCATCGCCCCGGCAATTGCCGACATCGCCGACCGAGCGGCTGAGGGCGTTGACTCAATCCAACTCGGATAGCTGATCCGCTTTCTCGCTTCGATCTCTGATTCCACTTCCGGCAGCGCGGAACCGGTCACGATCGCGCACAGGGTCAGCAAGGTTGGAACGAACCAGAAACTGGTACGAAACGTATCCCAAACGCTGGCAAGCCAAGTTTGCATTCACGCGAACCTTCAAGAGCGGGTAGATATGAAAGCGGCAACTAGCTGAATGAGTTGTTCCAACTTCCTTGGAAAACGAACTCCGACAGCGGTTTCCGGTTGCGCGGGGCCGCATCCCGCTCTACCATCTGCTCGTCGTTTGCGGATTGGGCATCGCCGGCGTAACCCAGGGCGATGGCCGTCAGCGGGTGGTGTGAATCCGGGATGCTGTATACCTGTCGCGTCTTGCTCAGGTTGATCCCAGCCATCTGATGCACGGCCAAACCCAGCGACGTCGCCTGCACCGTCAAGTTGCCAACGGCTAGCCCGATGTCATGGTCGCAGACGCGGTTCGGTTTGTTGTTTTTGGAAAACGATTCTTGCGCCACAGTAACCATCAGCACGCCGGCGTTGGCGGCCCAATGTTGGTTCGCTTCCACCAGGCAATTCAGCATCGCTGAGAACTGATCCTCGTCGCTGCGCTCGGCGATGATGAACGACCAGGGTTGTTCGTTGTAGCTAGACGCCGCCCAACGAGCCGCTTCCAGGCAGGACAACAGCTTCTCTCGCTCGACCTCTGTGGGCTCGAAAACGTAGGGGCTGTAGCGCTCGGCCAGAACGTCAAGGATTGGGTGATCGGCCGAAGCGTTCTTCACGTGAGACATAGGGCTAAAGTAATTGTGATAGGGGTGAAACTTGTTCGACATTCTAGGGCATCACACGCCGAGTGGTAACGCCACGGCGGCGCATTTGACGATTAGTTTTTCAACACGCGCGCTGCGCATTGTTCAGGTCTGTACGTGCAACATCTGAACAATCTCCAGTGGACCGCAAACGCTCTTCTCCTTGCACGTCTTTATGCAACAGCAGTGTTGAAAAACTCCCGCAGCGGCAAGCTGCCAGCTTATGACTACGTTGCCGTAGCGGGAAATCCTCGCCACCGCGGCTGCGATTCGATTCACCATCGTATTCACCACTTGCGCTTGCTGCGGAACCGCAACGCTGCGTCGCAGTTGACTTTACGTCGTTCAACACTTTCGGTACTCCGGCGGTGTCACTGGTGAATTTTTGCGCCCATTCGACTCGCTTAAAACTTTCCATAACTACTGTCCTACTAACTACTTAGATGATGCGATTCGCCTCGCGGGCACGTTCAGAATTCACCAAAGCCCCGCAAAACCGACGGTGGTGGTGAACTCCCTTTGAGGGCCCTATTTACGACGGCCTTGGGAGTCCGTCGTACCATTCATCTGTATAGTATACACATTTTCATATGCTTGTCAAGCGAGTGGTACACTTTTCTCGGAAGATTCATCAAAAAGTTTTCCCATTGTAGGTCGGCACTCCGTGACGACCGGAAGCGACAATCAAACGCCCGTATTGAATGCCTCCGGAAGCGCCGTGCCAGCAGCTTCTCACCCCCGACTATGAACCTATCCGAAAACCTCGGGACGGATTGACAATCCGTGCTACTTCCGAGGTTTTCGGATAGGCTCTAAGTGTCCAACTTATCCGCAGTTCAGATCGTCACGGAGTGTCGATCTACCTTTGCCAGGTAGGACGGGTTGGTAACCCGTCCTTCACGCAGTGGAACCGCGTCCTACGGCCATATCCTTCCAATTCGCCCGTGAAAGTGATACGTTCAAGGGAATCGCTGCCGATGTTCTCCTCCAGTCAGAATTGATCGCCACCATGTCCTCAACCACCATCGAAAACTCGCCTGCCTCCGTGGTTTCAGACAGCGCCGGCGGGAAGTTTGTGCAAATGAGCCACCCGTTGGTGATGCACCACGTGACTCGGCTGCGCGATCAGAATACGACTCCGGAAGAGTTTCGGCACCTGGTGCACCGCCTCGCCGTGTTGTTGGCGTACGAAGCGACGCAAGATTTGCCGGTGGAGCCCCACATCGTGCAGACTCCAATGACCAGCGCCACCGGCAGCCGGCTGCGCGGCCGCATCGGGCTTTCGCCGATTTTGCGCGCGGGGCTGGGAATGGTTGATCCCGTGCTGAACCTGATTCCCGATGCCGAGGTATGGCACCTTGGTTTGTACCGCGACGAAGAGACTGCTCAGCCAGTGAAGTACTACAGCAAGCTGCCAACCGATCGCCCCGTTGAGGTCGCCCTGGTCCTCGACCCGATGCTGGCGACGGGCGGTTCCGCGGTTTCAGCCCTGGCGGAGTTGTACAACTGGGGCGTCCGCCGGGCGAAGGTGCTATCGATCATCGCGTCGCGCGAAGGGGTTGCCGAAGTCCGTACGCAATGCCCTGATGCCGATATCTACGTCTGCGTTGTCGACGACGATCTCAACTCGCAGAAGTTTATCGTGCCAGGCTTGGGCGACGCCGGCGACCGCACGTTTAATACGGAGTTGTAACGCGGATTGTCTATCCGTTTTGGCGGTTCACGAGCGCGGGTCTTACAAGAACTGATTAATCTGCCGCTCAAGGCGGTAGAGGCCTAGAAACCCAGGGCAGTAAAAGCTTCGAAGGATCGAATTCGCCCGACTTTAGAATGACGATGCAAAGTTGAATCGTGCTTAGCGCTCATTTATCTCGCCCCTTTGGGCAACGCTGCGAAGCATTTTCACAGACGGAATGAGGTCGGTTTGTGTCTGGCGGGAAAGTCGCCGCGGATACGCCGAAGGCGTTTAACATCGTAGCCCAGCGTAAGCGACGAAGTCGCGCCACGCTGGGTACGGTTCGGGAGAAAACATACCCTGAAAGGGTTTTACAAAGTGGCGAAACGAAGCGTCGCACCCTTGTATAACGCTTTCAGCGCAAAGATCGCGACGGCATCACCAACCCAGG
>CALBTA010000071.1 GCA_937967755.1 uncultured Planctomycetaceae bacterium
GGCGCCTCGGGCTCAGGCGATTCGATCACCGTACTGGCCAGCCGCACAGTCGTTGTGGGGCTAGTCTCGGCGAGGTCGGCGGGGCTGGCGACCATCGATGACTGCCGCCGCACACCGGTTCCCACGTTGGCGATGCCGTCAGTGGGAAGAACAGCGGGTGTGCCGGCCGGCTCAAAAACTGGCCGTGTGGGCAGCGGGTGGAATTTGGGGTGCGGGGCGTCGGCTTCGGGCGGGCCTTCCGCCGCGGCGAACTCGCCGGCGGCAGCGCCATGGGCGGCGGAAAATTCGTCGATGCCGCAGCCTTTGCACAAATCGTCGTGGTGGCGGACGCCCAGCAAGCCTTGGCAACCAGCCGCGATTGCGATCAGCACAAACAGAGGCGAAACGCGATATAGATATGCAGTTTTCACAGCCAGGTCCCTTAGCTGAGGTAGACAGTCGTCAACACACCTCGGGTATCGACAGTCAACGGCCCGAAACTTCTATGTAATCGAAAAAGTTTGCCTAATTTGCGGAATCGGCTTCGCGGGGCGGCGACGGGCTGGAATGATTCGCACTGGCCGAGGCGAAAACCCGCCACAGAATTTGTGCCAGCAAGAACAGCACCACCGGCGCCAGCAGGTAGGCGGGCCAGATTCGCCACCACGGGTTGTTGCGCACCGGGGCACCGATGCTGTCGATCAGAATGCTCGCCCCAAGGACGAACAGCACGCCCAACAAAATCAGACAACCGCCGGCGGCCATCACACTTTTGAACGTTTGCTGCTCGCTGTGCTCTTCGTAGTGCAGTTGAATCGTGCGGTTGCGGCGGTTGCTGTCCTTCGCGGCTTCGGCAACTTCAACCGCCCTGGTCGCCTGGTCGAAGGAACGATCTGTTTCGTGCGAATGCACTAACTCATCGATCATGCGGAGAAAATCATGCGACGTTTCCCGCAACACATCTTGTTCGGTCCAACTCATCTCCTGCTGATCTTTCCCTTGCGAAACAGTGGCGCGAACATTGGCGTCGGAAGCGGTGACCCACTTGGCCGTTCCGCTCGCCCCGGCGGTGATCGAGATGACGTCTTCGCCGCCGGCTCCGCTGGTACTCCACTGCGCGATCGCTTCGCCCTCGCCGACCAGCGTGACCGCCAACCCGGCCGGCGACCCGGCGTCGGATTGGGCCGACAGCGCGGTGACCCGGTTGGGCGGGCCAATCAGCCGGGTGATCCACTGCGCATCGCGGGCGAGTTGGCATTGGATCTCCGGCCAACCGGCCGACTCCATCACGCGTTGAAAAGAAACCTGGCGAATCGCCGCTGCGCCTGTGGTTTGCAGATTCCACGATCGTTCAATCCAACGCGCCGCCGGGTGCGCGGTCACCGGGTTCCACGCCGCCAACAGGCTGCGGGTATCGTTCTGAATCATCGCCAATTCATGGCACACGATCGCTTCGGCCGCCGGCTGCACGACGACGGTTGGCACACCTTCCTGCACGAAGCGGCGAAGCTGTTCGGCACGCAGCTCGAAACTTTCGCACTGCGTGCCGACGATCAACAGGTCGAACTCGCGCGACAGCAGCAGCGCTTCCCACTCGCTTTCGAACGAAGCCGCCGGATGTGCGGTCAACACTTCGCGCCCGACATCGCTGGCACCGCAAACCACCGCCACTTCGTGCGACGGCGAAGCGGCCACGGCATCCGCCAGCGCGGCCACGTGCGAATCGATCCCGAGCAGGGCCAGTTTCATGGGTGTTCCGTAAAACAGTTTGCGGCACTACAACCGCCGGATGTGAAAGCCGCCGTCGACGTGGATCCTTTGCCCGGTGGTGAAGGGGAAATCGTCGCCGACCAACGCGCTGACCGCCTTCGCAACGTCGTCGGGCTGGCCCCAACGCTGAATCGGCGTGAGGCCATCGGCGATCAGCTTGTCGTATTTTTCTTGGACCGGCGCGGTCATGTCGCTGGCGATGATGCCGGGGCAGATGTCGAAGACGCGGATGTTGTGTTCGGCCAGCCGCTCGGCCAGCAGCCAGGTCATCATTTCCAGCCCGCTTTTGGCGATGCAGTAGTCGGCCCGGTTGCTGCTGACCGCGTAGGCCGAGACGCTGGAGATATTGACGATCTTTCCGCCGCGCGGATCATCCGCGTCCTTGTCTTGCTGAATCATTTGCCGGGCCGCCAGTTGCGAAAGGAAGAACGGGCCTTTCAAGTTGGTACTGAAGACCGCGTCCCAGCTTTCTTCCGTGGCGTCAAGCAGATCGGCCCGGCCGGGCGAAGTGATGCCGGCGTTGTTGACCAGCAGATCGATGCGACCAAAGTGTTCCAGCGCCGCGGAAATCAGATTTTCTCGATCGGATGCGACCGCCACGTTAGCTTGCGCGGCAACGGCTCTGCCGCCGGCAGATTGAACTGCCGCGACCACATCGGCCGCGGCGGCCGTGTTGCGCACGTAGTTGACCACGGTTGCAAAGCCGCGAGCGGCGAGGCGCTCGGCAATGGCCCGGCCGATGCCGCGCGAACCGCCGGAGATGATGGCAACAGGGGAGTCGGACATTTCGCCAAAAGTTTTCGTGTTTGTCTGCGATCGCCGCGTTACCGGTCAACTTAGTTCTCGCAGAGCACAAGGTCAATGAGCATGAACCGACGTCGCCGGCAGCCTTTAACGTGCAGGCGTTGTATGTTTCAATTCAGGCTCGACAAACGTTTCACGTTCGCCGCGATAAGATCGCCCACCGTAGCATGCTGCAGCGCATCGCCGATTCGATCATCCTCTGCCCTAGCCAGGGTGAGATTCGCGTGGAGCACAAGACGCAGCGAACGCTGGCGCATGACGACGGCGAGATCGATGTGTGGGTTCAGCGGCGGCATTGCAGCGATGCCCGCGGGCCTGAGTTGTTTGTGTTGAAGTTCGGCGGGGCGGGCAGCCGGGCCGAAAGGGCGACGATGCACCCGCTTGATTTTTGGGACGGCATGTCCGCGGAAATTTGGGCACCAAACTGGCGCGGCTTCGGCGGCAGCGCTGGCCGGGCTTCGGTGCAATCGCTCGTCTCCGTCGGACTGCAATGTTACGAAGAGATTCGCCGCGCCGCCGACGGGCGTCCCGTGCTGCTGACCGGTAACAGCTTGGGCACGGCCGTCGCGCTGGCCGTGGCGGCAGCCCACCGCGACATGGCCGGGTTGCTACTGCGCAACCCGCCGCCGCTGCGGCAGTTGATCATCGGCAAGCATGGTTGGTACAGCCTAGGCATCGGGGCGTGGCTGATTTCCAAATGCGTGCCGGCGTCGCTCGACAGCATCGCCAAGGCCCGCGGCAGCGACGTACCCGCCATGTTCGTCACCTCTGGCCAAGACCGCGTGGTTCCGCCCAACTTCCAAGCCATGGTCTACAACGCTTACGCCGGCCCCAAGCGGCAGTTAGTCCTACCCCAAGCAGGGCACGAAGACGTTCCCAAAGAACGTGAGGTGGCGAGGTATCGGGAACATTTAAGCTGGTTGCGGAGCGCGGTGGGTTGAAAGTAGGCCGCGAGTCCTCTCGCGGCTAGGGCGTAGGTGGAGACTTGGAATCGTAGTCTAGTACGTTTCGCGGTTAGCCCCTTGCGCATAACCCCGACACACGTGCTTCGAAGCCTTTCCTATCGCCCGGCACGCCAGGGGACTCGCGGCCTACTTTCGTACCCAATGAATGTACTCGCCCGGCTCTAGCCTTGCCTTGAAACGCCTCTTGAATTCTGTAGGGCCAATGGCGGTGCTTGAAAACCTTTCCAAAGCACCAGGGGTTTTACGCGCGCTGTTGACGCGCGGAAAGTGCGGTCAACAGCTTTGTTCCCTCTCCGTGTGGGAGAGGGTTAGGGTGAGGGCAATCGAATTGCAACACGCGTGTTGCAAAACCTCGGAGGTTTTGCAACAGAAGGACCGCGTCCAGGGTCCCATTTTTCGTTGCAAAACCTCCCGCACTCGTGCAACACAACTGTTGCAAAACTCTTGTGGGAGGCGACTCTCGTCGGCGACCGTAGCGGGGGCTTCCAGCCACCGCCGAGCTTGTACCGGGTTGTTGTGGTTCGTGGTGCATTTG
>CALBTA010000072.1 GCA_937967755.1 uncultured Planctomycetaceae bacterium
GAGACGCTCGTCAGGGGATTCGCCCCCTTCGCGTAGGATCCGCTGGCCGACTAGCCGCGCGGCTTCAACGAAAGCGATGTCGTTCAGCGTTGTCAATGCGTGCAGCGGTGTGTTCGTTCGCCTGGGGCGCACGTCACAGACCAGACGGTTGGCCGTATCGAACAGGGTCGTCGGCGCGACGCTCCGCCGCCAGAAAGTATAAACGCTGAGGCGGTAAAGTTTTTCACCTGTGTCACGTTTGTATTTGATTTTCCCCAGGCTGAAGTCGTCCCAAATGCCGGCCGGTTGATATGGATTCACCGGCGAGCCGCCGGTTTTTTCGACGAGCAAACCCGATAGGGCCAACGCTTGATCGCGGATTGCAAGCGAGCTGAGGCGGAATCTTGGTCCACGGGCGAGCATTCGGTTTTCCGGGTCGGTCAGGTAGGACGGATCGGCGATCCGTTCTACCTGACTGGATGACTGTCGATACGTCGCCGACGTCACCATCAACCGGTGCAATCGCTTCACATCCCAACCGCTGCGTACAAACTCCAGCGCCAACCAGTCCAGCAACTCCGGGTGCGAAGGCCGCTCGCCCTGCACGCCGAAATCTTCGGTCGTCTTCACCAGCCCCGTGCCGAAGTGGTGTTGCCACATCCGATTGACCGTAACTCTGGCCGCCAACGGGTTGCCCGCATCGGCCAACCAGTGAGCAAGCGACAAACGAGATGCCTTCTCTTCATCGGGCAGCGGCGGAAGCACGGCCGGCACGCCGCGCTTCGCCGGGCGGTTGCGGTCGGGCTGATCGTATTGCCCGACCTTCAGCACGAAGGTCTCACGCGGCTGCCCGCGCTCTCTCATCACCATCACGTCCTGCATTCCTTCGCGAGTGGGAACTTTCATCACCGGTTTGGCGTTACCGCCGGCGTCGACGCTGCCGCTCTCTTCGATGCTGTTGAAGAACGCATACAAACTGTAGAACTCGCGCTGCGAAAGCGGATCGTACTTGTGGTCGTGACAGCGGGCACACCCGGCGGTCAGGCCCAGCCACAACGTGGAAGTCGTCTCAACGCGATCGACGACGTACTCCACCCGCGACTCTTCAGCAATCCGCCCCCCTTCCCCATTGAGCGGGTGGTTACGATTGAAGCCAGATGCCAGGTGTTGGTTCGGCGTGGCATCAGGCAGTAAATCGCCGGCGAGTTGCTCGACCGTGAACTGATCGAACGGCATGTTCGCGTTGAATGCATCGATCACCCAATCGCGCCAAGGCCACATCGTGCGGGTGCGGTCTTGCTGGTAGCCGTTGGTGTCGCCGTACCTCGCTGCATCGAGCCACTCGGCCGCCATGTGTTCGCCG
Organism: uncultured Planctomycetaceae bacterium; assembly: GCA_937967755.1. GTDB lineage: Bacteria > Planctomycetota > Planctomycetia > Pirellulales > Pirellulaceae > CALBTA01. The sequence continues at coordinate 1,343 of CALBTA010000072.1, forward strand.
TATCGCGGCGAAGCCAACAGACGGTTGACCAACTGCTCATAGGCGTCGGGTGAATCGTCGGCTAGGTACGCATCGAGCTCGGCCAACGTCGGCGGCAAGCCGGTCAGGTCGAGCGTGACGCGGCGAATCAACGTTTCCTTCGCCGCTTCGGGCGAGGGCGTTAGGTTCTTCGCTTCAAGCTTCGCGGCCACGAAATTGTCTATCGGGTTGCGAATCCAATCGCGGTGCTTGCTGGTCGATGGTAACGCCTTCGGCTGGGGCGGCACGAAAGACCAATGTGCTTCCCACTCGGCTCCCTGTTCGATCCAACGGCGGAGCAGTTCAATCTGCTCGTCGCTCAACGTTCGATTCGAATCGGGCGGCGGCATCCGTACGTCGGGGTCGTCGCTGGTGATGCGCGTGATCAACTCGCTCGCCTTCACGTCGCCTGGCACGATCGCTTGATAGCCACCCAAATCGGCGAACGCCCCGTCCTTAATGTCCAGCCGAAGTTCGCTGTCCCGCGCATCTTCATCCGG
>CALBTA010000073.1 GCA_937967755.1 uncultured Planctomycetaceae bacterium
GAGTTCGATTCGGGCCGTGCCGTTTAGCGAGAACGGTAAGGTGAAAACGATCGTAGGTACGTCGGCGTTGCCGTTTAACCGCCTGTTTGTCTTCGGCGACCGCGATGGTGTCGGCCCGATGGAATTGACCGTGCCGGAGTTCGAGTGGCGCGGGCGCGTCAGCCAAACCAGCGGCGTGGCACTGCAACACTGCCTAGGCGTGGTGGATCACGAAGGAATTCTCTACCTCGCCGACACCTACAACGACGCGATCAAAATGCTCGACCTGGAATCACAAGAGTGCATCACCATCGCCGGCGGGATTGCGAAAAAGGTGGAAGAGTAGTGCCCGTGGAACAAGTCTCCAGACTTGTTAAACCTCTTTTCGCACAAGTCTGGAGACTTGTGCCACGACGAACAACAACATCGCTGCCCAGCCGCAGAAACTAATCAACGCGCCCCAGCGGAACAGGGCGGGGCGGTAGGCAAACGCGATGTCGTAATCCCCAGCGGGCAACCATACGCCGCGCATCACACGGTTGGTGCGCAGGATCGAGTGCTTACGCGTTTCATCCGTGGCACGGTCGGTCACTTGGCACTGCCAACCGGGCAGGTAGCTATCGCGCAGCACAACCAGCCCATCGGTTGCCAGCGTGGCACGAATTTCGATTAGTTCCGGTTGGTCGTTGGTGATTTCGCAATGCTCAACCACACCCGGCGAGACGTCTCCCGGCGAGGGCGTGGCCAAGTTCTGATCCGTTTCGACCACCGAAAAGTCGCCGCCATGTTCTTGCAACAGCTCGAGCACTTCGGCCGTCCGCTTGGACACTTGATCGTACGCTTCATCTTGCAAGGGTGGCAGCGTTCGCACATCATGCGCAATCGCTGCGCGGGGAAGCGGCCGCCGCCCCTCCAAGCTTCCGGCCGCGGCGATGTCGAGCATCCCGCGACGGCGAACCTCGCGCAGAAAACAGTCGTGCTGCACCGATCGCATCGCGCCGCGGGAATTGAGAATTTCAAATTCAGTGATAAGGTGGTACTTCGGGTAGAGCGTTGACTCATCCCGCGTCACGATTTGCTGCAAGCGGTCAGGCGATGATGTCTGTTTCCAATCGTCCGGCGGCGGGGAAGCCCTTCGGTATAGGCGGAAGTTGTTGGTCGCTAGATGTGCTTCCCTTTGTCCGTGACTAGCAGTCGGCAGCAAGCCGCGTTGGGCGACCGCCAGATCGATGGCCGTAATCGCCAGCAAAGCCACGGCGGGCCAGCGCCGACGGTCAGCGTTGCTGACCAACCACCACAGCGCACCCCCAACCAGGCAACCGTGCAGCAGGCTACCGGTGACACAACGAGCGGAAAGCCGCGCATCCAGCGGGCCGAACAACGTGTCCGCCTCGACGTTTTCAACCAGAGCAGCCCACCACGTCGTCGCAGTGATCAACACCAGGAACAGCAGAAGCAACACCCCGCTAACGGAAACAACAATCACCAGCGCGCGTCGCAACCAGGGCGAATCTTGCTCGCAAGCCCGATCCCACCCCGCGGCGGCGAGCAAGCTCAAACCCATCGCCGCGACGACTAGCCACTTCGCCGGATAACGAAAGTAGTCGTAGCCGGGCAGCAGGGTTTGCAACAGCCAATAGACGCCGCCAAAGGGCCAACCGACCGACAGCGGCTCGGCTTCGGCTCCGCGGATGGCGTGATAAATTTCGCTCGCGATCCAGCCCAAGCTGTACCAGCCGAGCGCGGCGAGCAGCGCGAGTGCGACGGTCCAGGTTAGCCAGGTGTTGGTTGTGTTTGCATAGAGAGATTCTGTTTCGGAGAGCTGCTGTGCTGCCGGCGGCGGGGACGCCGCGGCTCTGTTTGATTTTGCTCTGTATCGCAATTCACTCAGTGCCAGCAACAACGGCAGCAAGCCCATGTACAACGTCGGCGTCCAGGTTCTTCCTTCCGCGGGCAGCGCGCGAACCCACCGCGTGTTCACCGGGGCGACTTGCCCATAGCAGTTCGGCCACAGCAAACTGGCCGCATGCCAAGGGCCGACGCTGAAGTGATAGCTTTCCTCATGATGGCCCGAGGCGAGATGGCCTAAGAAGAATTCATGCGAAGCAACATTAGCATCGGCAGGCTTGAACATTGCCCACTGATAAATGTTACGCGGCGAATCGTAAGCCGCGCGCGTGCTCGCACGGCTCCATTGGGCGGAGGGGAGGATTTGTACGGCTGCGAGCGTCAGCGCGATGGAACAACTTGCCAGGATGAGCACAAGCCGCGAAAGGGCAATGCGGAGCGGACTGTCGTTGTTCGCTCCGCGAACAACAAGCTTTTCGCCGAGCGAACAGCGACTATCGACGACCACGTACAGCGCGGCGATCAGCACGACGTGATATGCCATCTGCGGATCGCCGCCGAGAACCATCATCGCCAATACCGCCGCCAACCCGGCTGCCCATCGAAAGCTCCTCTGCTGCGACATCCGACTCGCCGCCAGCATCGCCAACGGCAACCAGGCCGCGCCGATCAAAAACACCGCATTGCAAACTTGAAACAGCACACTGCCGCACAGCGCATACGACATGGCGCACAGCGCCGCTGCATGCGACGAACGCCCCAGCCCGCGCGCTGCAACAAATGCGTTTACCGCCGCCAACAAAACGTGGGCGATGAGGTAACCGTTGTAGCGTGCGTCGTACGGCAGCGGCAACGCGAAGATCAGCTTGCCGGGGTACAGCGCGGCCGCCGTCGGATCCGCCAGCAGCGGCTGCCCCATGTTCTCTTGTGAATTCCACAACGGCACACGGCCTTCACCCCAGGCCGATGCGACGAAGCGGTAGTACGGATGGTAATAATGCCCCGCATCGCGAAACGCCAGCGTCTCTCCACGGAACAACGCCGGCCCCAGCAGCCACGCCAGCGGGCCGGCAATTAGCACAATGACAAGCAGGCGTTGTTTCACGGTGATCGGTTCGGCTTGATGAAACCCCCGTGTGCCACTGTTCGAAAGCGAAAGCTGGTATCCACCAGTGCACGGCCTCAACGCTTTCAAGCAGTGCTGAACTGAACGCGAGGCGGCACTGCTTGAAGTCGTGGTGAGTTGATGAACGTGGCGGAATCGACTCGACTTCAAGCAGTGGCACACAGGGTGAAATGTCGTCTGCCCGGCGTCGCCAGCATCTTCCGCACAACGATTCTAGCCCTTAAAACTCGACGGGGCGATTCGCGACAAGAAATATCGCGCCAAAACGAATCACAAGACGTAGAATTTCACTTACAAGAATCGCCTTGAAGGACGGGGTGGTAGCCCGTCCAAGTAGCAGAAGTCGTGAGACTTCTGGATTCCGTGCGTTGCACGTACACCGCCCGAACTCTCACGAGTTCGGCTTCGAACTTTCGAGAAGGAACATCATGGTTTTCGATAACGATCGTCAGCAGGGACGCTTGCTGGGCATGGGCATGGCGGGGGTTGTGGCGCTGGCTATCGCGCTGCCGCTGTTTTTGGTCTTCGCCTATTTCATCTGCATCGTCGAAGTGCCGGCGGCGCATATGGCGATTCTGGTCAAGCGAACCGGACAGGATCTATCGAACGATCAAGAGATCGCCCCCGACCCGAGTTTCAAGGGCGTGCAGGCGGAAGTGCTTTCGACCGAGGGCCGCTTCTTCTACAACCCGTACTCGTGGGATTGGGAGGTGGTGAAGCAGATCGAAATTCCCCAAGGCAAGCTGGGCGTGCTGGTGCGGCTTTACGGCGAAGACCTGGGCTACGGGGAAGTGATCGCCACCGATGAAGGCTCGAAAGGAATCGTTGCCGAAGTGCTGCGGCCCGGCCGCTACCCGATCAACGCCAAGATCATCAACGATTCGTCTTCGGCCAACCGCTACTACGACAGCTACGCCTATCACATTGAATTGCACGATCCGGTGATCGTGCCCGCCGGTTTCAAAGGGGTGGTCACCAACCTTTCGGCACCCATGCCGGAGGACCCGAACACATTGCTGGTTCCCGACGGCCGCCGCGGCGTGCAAGCCGCGGCGCTCAACCCCGGAACGTATTATGTGAACCCGTACATGAAACGCATCGACCTGATCGATTGCCGCAGCCAGCGGTTTGATCTTTCCGCCGGCGGCGAGATGGGTTTCCCGTCGAAGGATGGCTTTTGGGTGACGCTGGACGGGGCGATTGAATTCCGCGTGCTGCCTGAAGAAGCCGCCCGCGTGCTGGTCACTTACAACGATGTCGGCAACGACGTCGCTGGTTCGCGTGTGGAAACAACCGATCCCGCCCTGCGCCGCGGCTACGGAAAGTTTTCGTCCTCGTTCAGCCCGCAAGGTTCCGAACGGGTGGAAGTTCACCGCGGCCGGACGGAGATCAAATAAGAGATCATCAACAAGAGCATCGTGCCCAACGCCCGCAGCTTCTGCAGGCTGCGGGGGTCGAACCATTCGGGAAAAGATTTCATCTCCGGCGAGACGCGGATTCAATTCCAGAAAGATTTCGAGACCGCCCTGAAGGAAACGTGCAGCCAGCAAGGCATCGAGGTGATTCAGGCGGTGATCACCGATATCCAACCGCCTCAGAAGATCGCCGAACCAGTTCGCGAGCGGCAAATCGCCGTGCTGGTCGAAAAGCAATATGAAAAGCAAGTCTTGCAACAATTGTCGGAGCAGCAACTGGCGGTGGAAAAGGAAACGGTCAAGCAGAAGCAGGCGTTGATCGCCGCGCAGCAGGAAGTGGTCAAGATTGTGACCGATGCCAAGCGGCGGCAGGAAGTCGCGGTGATCGAAGCCAACCAGCGGTTGAAGGTTGCGGAGTTTCAATTGAAAGCGGCCGAAGACGAAGCGGCGGCCATCGCCTCGCGCGGGAAGGCGGCTGCCGACGTGATTCAGTTCGACAACCAGGCCGAAGCCGCCGGGTGGAAGAAAGCGGTCGAAGCCTATTCCGGCGATGGCGACGAATACGCCCGTTGGGTGATGCTGAAGAAGCTGGCCCCCAGCTTTCAGCGGATGATGGTCAACACCGCCGACAGCCCGATGATGGAGATTTTCAAGAGTTACAACAACGAAAAGGCAGAGACGCCCCGGAACGTTAGTGCGCAGTAGCAGGCACTCTCCGAGTGCCGTCCGCTGAAGCACGGATGATCTCGCTTCGGCGAAAGCTTCAACACAACAACCAACTACACCTTGGCAGGCGGCACACGGAGTGTGCCTGCTACTATCGAAAACCATCTCATGAACACCCCAAAACTCATCACCGCCATCGTCGCCATGCTGCTCATCGTGCTGGGCGCATGGATCGCCTTCGAGTGGACGGTGAACCGCATTTACGTTCCCCAAGGCAAGAGCCTGATGCTGCTGTACAAAGGCCCGCTGGTGTTGGGCAGCCGCGAGCGGGCCAGGCCCGGCCAGTTTGCCGAACCGGGGCAGATCGGCGTGCTGGAACAACTGCGCGGGCCGGGGCGGCATTTCTATTGCCCGATTTGGTGGGAACGGAAGATCGTCGACGACGTCGTGATTCAGCCGGGCGAGGTCGGCATCGTCACCAGCAAAATGGGCGATGAGTTACCCGCCGGTGAATTCCTAGTCGATGGCGGCATGGACAAGCCGCGCAACAAAGGCATCCTCCGCCGCGTGCTGGCCCCCGGCCGTTACCGCGTGAACCCATACGCGTTCGAGGTCACCGTGGTCAATACGCAACTGGACGACGTCAGCCAGCAGACGAAGTATTCCGGCTGGGTCGAAATTCCGACCGGCTATGTCGGCGTGGTCACATACCTGGCCAGCAACGTCGACCAACAGAAGCAAATCGGCATTCAACAAGACGTGTTGCCGCCCGGCTTGTACCCGACCAACCCGAAGGAGCAGCAGATTGACATCGTCGAAGTCGGCTTCACCGAAACCAGCATCGTTGTCGAGAAGCTGCAAGACCGGCAGGGGCAGATCGTCTACGACGAAAGCGGCGAGCCGCAGGCCGAGGCCGATACGGGAATTTCTTTCCCTTCGAACGACGGCTACCACATTCAGCTAGATTTCACAGCGATCTGGGGCGTCATGCCCGAGCAAGCCCCCACGATCGTCGATAAATTCGGCAACATCGACGCGGTGGAAGAAAAAGTCATCAAGCCGCAATCGCACAGTATCTGCCGTAACCACGGGTCGAAGAAGGGCGCGGTGGAACTATTGGTCGGCGAAACGCGGCAGCAATTTCAGGACGATACCTCCGAAGCGTTTCAGGAAGTGCTGAAGGAAAAGAACGTTACGCTGCTGTACGGGCTGGTGCGGCACGTTTACATCCCGCAAGAGGTCCGCTTCCCGATTCAGGAAGGTTACATCGCCGATGAAAACACCCTAACCCGCGTGCAGCAGCAACAAGCCGCCAAGGCGGAAGCGACGTTGCGCGAGGCCGAGCAGACGGTTGAACTGGAGGCCGAAAAAATTCGCGCTGAAACGTTGAAGCTGGTCGCGAGCGTCGCGGCCGAAGGCGAGAAAGAAGCCCAGGAAATTCAGGCAGAAACCGAACAGCTTGTCGCCGCGATCGACAAGCAGATTGCGCTGTTGGAAGCCGAAAAAACCGTCAAACTCGGCGAAGCCAGCGCCAAGGCCGAACAATTGCAACAGGAAGCCAAGGCCGAGAAATTCAGCCTCGCGGTCGAAGCGTTCGGCAGCGGCGATGCCTACAACAAGTGGCAATTCGCCGAAGGCCTGCCGCCGGAGATCGACCTGCAACTGTTCTACGCCGGCGAAGGAACGCTATGGACTGACCTGAAAAGCGTGCAGCCCACCATTCCGCTACGACCGGCAAAGTAGAACTCGGCCTACTCGTTCCCACGCTCCGCGTGGGAACGTCGCTTCGGCCGCTCCGCGGTCTTGCGGCAGGCATCTACTTCAAGCAACGCAGAGCGTTGCGGCAGTGCGTTCCCACGCAGAGCATGGGAACGAGTTGAACCGTCGTACTAAAACGCTAACGCGAGCGCTTCATCGCCAATCGGGCAACGATGCGTGCTAGCTCCACGCGCAAGTCGTTGTTGATTTGTACGAGATTGGCGTGGACCAGCTCGGTCGCACCTTCCGGCGCGGGCCGGTTGATCCGACTTGGCCAGCGGTTGGGGCCAAGGAATAGTTCTTTGTGAGTCGGGCTACCGTCAATCTCAACGACGCCAATCACCTGGCTGGACTCAAACGGCATGGGGGAGGATTTCCTACGGGCGAAAAGGTAGCAAGCGGGAACTACCCTTATCTTCGGCGCGCCGCAGGCGCAGGGTTGCGGAGCGTTTGTGAATGTTTGCGAAACAATCTGCCGCCCCGTTCCGGTCATACCGTAGGACGGGTTTGCAACCCGTCCATCAATGCAGACTTTCGGGGACGGGTTACAAACCCGTCCTACTCCAGCGGCCCAACCCGCCCTACAAGCAAAAGAACAGCCTACGCCCGGTTGGCGACGCGTAGTTGCCCGCGGGCTTGCAGGACGGTGCGGTCGCGGATTTCCATTAGCTCGGGCGTGTTCGATGGCAGCGGCTGGGCGGCTTCCAGGTTCTTTTGGGCCTCGGCCGGGTCGAGATCGCCGGCGGGACCCGCCTTTCCGGTCAGCACGGAGACGACGTTGTCGTCGACCTGCACGAACCCGCCGTCGACATAGTAATGGGTCGTGGTTCCGCCGCTGCGCAGACGCATTTCCCCGTAACCGAGCCGCCCAATCAGTGGGCTGCGGCCGGGCGCGATGCCGACTTCGCCGTCGAACAAAGTGAGCGCCACGAACTCCGCCTTGGTCTCCAAGGCGGTTTTCTCGGGAGTTACGACGATGAGGTTGAGTTCAGCCATGTGAAAATCTCAATTCACTTACTTCGCTTCCGCCATCTTCTTGGCTTGGGCTTCCGCCTGTTCGATCGCCCCCACGTACATGAAGGCGGACTCGGGGAGGTGGTCCCACTTGCCGTCGCAGATTTCCTCGAAGCTGCGGATGGTGTCATCGAGCGAAGTAATTTCTCCCGGCTTGCCGGTGAAGACTTCCGCGACGATGAACGGCTGCGAGAAGAACCGCTCGATGCGGCGGGCACGGTGGACGATCAGCTTGTCCTCTTCGGCCAGTTCGTCGACGCCGAGGATGGCGATGATGTCTTGCAGTTCGCGGTAACGCTGCAGGGTGTTCTGCACCCGGCGGGCGACGGCGTAATGATGCTCGCCGACATACTGCGGATCCAGAATACGGCTACTAGAGGCCAACGGGTCAACCGCGGGGTAAATACCCTTTTCCGAAATCGACCGTTCCAGGTAGATGAAGGCATCCAACTGGCCGAACGCGGTCGCCGGGGCGGGGTCGGTCGGATCGTCCGCCGGCACGTAGACCGCCTGCACCGAAGTGATCGCCCCGTTGTTGGTTGAAGTAATTCTTTCCTGCAGCGCACCCATTTCCGTGGCGAGCGTCGGTTGGTAACCGACCGCGCTGGGCATCCGCCCCAGCAGCGCGGAAACTTCCGACCCGGCTTGCGAGAAGCGGAAGATGTTGTCGACAAACAGCAGCGTGTCGGCACCCGTTTGATCGCGGAAGTGTTCGGCCATCGTCAGGCCGGTCAGGGCGACACGGAGCCGGGCACCGGGTGGTTCGTTCATCTGCCCGAAGACCATGCAGGTTTGCTCGATGACCTTGCGGCCGCCGCCCATGTCGGTCTCTTGCATTTCCTTCCAGAGGTCGGTTCCTTCACGCGTCCGCTCGCCCACGCCGGCGAAGACCGAATAACCCCCGTGCTCCTTCGCGATGCGGGCGATCAGTTCGGTGAGGATGACCGTCTTTCCCAAACCGGCCCCGCCGAACAGCCCAGCCTTACCACCACGCACGAACGGGGTGAGCAGGTCAATCACCTTGATGCCGGTGGGGAACAATTCGGTCGATGTCGAAAGATCGGCAATATCAGGTGCGTCGCGGTGAATGGGCCGGTGCTCCTTCGCGTTGACCGGGCCGCGGCCATCGACCGGTTCGCCCAACAAGTTGAAAACGCGGCCGAGCGTCTCTTCACCTACCGGCACACTGACCGGTGCGCCAGTATCAACGCATTCCATACCGCGGACCAGGCCATCGGTGCTGCCCAGGGCGACGCAGCGAACGCGGCCGCCGCCCAACTGGTGCGAAACCTCACCCGTCAGGCTGATCTTCACCCCGTGGTTCTCGGTATCGATCTTCACGGCGTTGTAAATCGCCGGCATGCTGTCTTCGGGAAACTGGGCGTCGAAGGTCGATCCGATCACCTGAGAGACCTTGCCGACGTTGGTAGCGGTTGCTGTTGCCATGGGAATGCGGAATGCGGATTGCGGAATGCGGAACGCGGATTGATTACTCGTTCCCACGCTCTGCGTGGGAACGTCGCGTCGGCCGCTCTGCGGCCAAGAATGTGATGCTAAAGTTATTTTGCAGTTCAAGGCCGCGGAGCGGCCGGTATTGCGTTCCCACGCGGAGCGTGGGAACGAGTTGGTCGGAGTTTACGCCAATGCTTCCGTGCCGCTGATGACTTCCATGATTTCGTTGGTGATGCGAGCCTGGCGGGCGCGGTTGTACTCGCGCGAGATCGCTTTAATCATGTCGCCGGCGGCGTCGGTCGCCGCTTTCATCGCGACCATCCGGGCCACCTGCTCGCTGACCGCCGCATCTAAAAAACACTTGAACAATTTAATCTTAAAACTGGTCGGCACGACTTCTTCCAAAATGCTTTCGGCCGAAGGGAGGAAGTCGTACATCTTCGCTGGCGCGCCGCTGCTTTGTTTGGCTGTGCCTGGCTTCTGTGGTTTCTCGTCCGCCTTGCCAACATCCAGCGAACCCAGCGGCAGCAACGTTTCGACCACCGCTTCCTGCCGGGCGACGGTGTGGAATTGCGTGTAAACGACATCCAATCGGTCGAGTTTCCCCGTGGCGTAGCTATCGAGCAATTGGTCGGCGATGGCCTCGACCTCTTCGTAGGCGGGCTTGTCTTCGAAGTGGGTGTAGGTATCGTCAATCGGCACGCCACGAAACTTCAGCCCGTTGATGCCCCGCTTGCCGGAGACGACGACGTCTAAATCGGGCACTTCCAACGACAACTCACGCTGTTTCGCCTGAGCCAGCCGCACAATGTTCGAGTTGTATCCGCCGCACAGCCCGCGGTTAGCCGACAGCACCAGCAGCACGCCCTTTTCGGTTTTCTCGCGGGCTTCCAACAGCGGGTGCGAAACTTCCAACCCGCTTTGGGCCAGGTCGGCGACCAACTGCGTCATTCGCTGAGTATAGGCGGTCGCCGCGGCGGCGCGGTCCATCGCCTGTTTGAACCGCGCGGTGGCGATCAGTTCCATCGTCCGCGTAATCTTGCGGATGTTCTTGATCGACTTGCGCCGCTTATCGAGTTGACGAGGGTTGGCCATGGATTCGTACTTCGTTCGCCGCTCAAAGCAACAAGCTGCCAGCTTGTTTGCTAAGTCGTTCCAATTTCAATTACTTGTTTCGCAGCCCGTTGATCGCTTCGCTTCGTTAACTCACTGTCCGGCCCATCCAGTCGGCAAGCTGGCAGCTTGCGACTACGTGACCAACCGCATGGTGGCGGGGTAGCGATAGTACTCGCCCTTGCTGGCCTTGGTTGATGCGATGATTCCGAGCACGATTTGCCAAATCCACACGGCCGCGGGCAGCGGGATGAAACCGCCGATTCCGCAGGTGACGATGGCAAGAATCGTCCACAGAATCGACGAAACCACGTACGCGATGATCAACGTGATATGAAAATTCATCGCCTCTTTGCCTTGATCTTCGACGAAAGGCGACTCGTCTTTCTTGGTGAGGTAAATAATCAGCGGCCCGATGATCCCGGCGATCGCACCCAGCAGATGCGCCAGCATCGCCGAATTGCATTCGTCCTTCGTCGGCATGCCGCCGGGCTTCGGTTCGGTTTGCGGGATTTGCGATTCGGTTTGGGGTGACTCGTAAGGGCTACCACCAGGGTCTTGGGAACCGTCGCTCATGATGGGCCTGCGGGGTTGTTGGGGGAACGGGGTCGGTCAGTCTACTCCCTCTCCCCCTGGGAGAGGGCTGGGGTGAGGGCAGTCGGAATGTCGAATATCGAACAAGGAATCATGAATGACAAAGGCAGTCTCAACTCGGAACTTCACCATTCGAAATTCCTTGTTCGACATTTGTCAATCAAAGAGTCTTCAGTTGCGTGGTGTTTCGTTATACCGCCCTCATCCGGCCTTCGGCCACCTCCAGCCCAGAGGGAGAAGGCCCGATGTCGGGCTGCTGGTTAGTTTGCTGGTTGATACGTCTTCGTGAAGTCGGCGATGACGCGATCCATTTCGGCGAGCGAATCGTCGTCAAGCGCGTTGGTTTCGTTAACTTTTTCCCAAATCGGTTGCTTCCGCATGTGGGCCAGGAACACTTTTTCCCAGTTGGCCACGTCGGTCACCGGCACGTCGTCCAGGTAGCCGTTCGTTCCGGCGTAGATGCTGAAGATCTGATCGACCACATGCATCGGTTGGTACTGCGGTTGCTTGAGCAGTTCGACCATGCGGTAACCACGGTCGAGCCGTTTTTGCGTTGCGGCGTCCAGGTCCGTTCCAAGCTGGGCGAACGCTTCCAGTTCGCGGAACGAAGCCAGGTCCAACCGCAGGCCGCCGGCGACTTTCTTCATCGCCTTGACCTGGGCGGCACCGCCGACGCGGGAAACCGAAATACCAACGTTCATCGCCGGGCGGATACCAGCAAAGAACAAGTCTGGCTGCAGATAAATCTGCCCGTCCGTAATCGAAATCACGTTGGTCGGAATATAGGCCGAGACTTCGCCTTCGAGCGTTTCAATAATCGGCAGCGAAGTCAGCGAGCCGCCGCCTAGCTCGTCGCTGAGCTTCGACGAACGTTCCAGCAACCGGCTATGGCAGTAGAAAACGTCACCCGGGTAAGCCTCGCGGCCGGGCGGACGCCGCATCAGCAGCGACAGTTCGCGGTAGGCGACCGCTTGTTTTGAGAGATCGTCGTACACGATCAAGGCGTGTTGCCCGTCGTGCATGAAGTACTCGGCCATCGCCGTACCGGAATAGGGAGCGATGTATTGCAGCGGGGCGGGGCTGCTGGCGCCGGAGACGATCACGGTGGTGTATTCCATCGCCCCGTACTTCCGCAGCGTTTCCACCACCTGGGCGATGGCGGAATCTTTCTGCCCGACGGCGACGTAAAAACATTTCACGCCGGAATCTTTTTGATTCAAGATCGTATCGACCGCGACGGCCGTTTTACCGGTCTTGCGGTCGCCGATGATCAGTTCGCGTTGCCCGCGGCCGATGGGCGTCATCGCATCGACCGCTTTGATGCCGGTTTGCAGCGGCTCGCTGACCGGCTTCCGCTCTGACACGCCCGGGGCGATCACTTCCACCAGCCGGGTTTCCGACGTTTCCACCGGCCCTTGCCCGTCGAGCGGGTTACCCAGCGGATCGAGCACGCGGCCCAACACCGCGTCGCCGGCGGGAACCGACAGCAGCCGGCCGAGCGCCCGAACCTCGTCCCCTTCGTTGATTTGCAGATAGTCGCCCAGGATGATGACGCCGACGCTGTCTTCTTCCAGGTTGAACGCCAGGCCGATGATGCCGCCGGGGAATTCGACCATTTCCATGGCCGCCACGCCCGAGAGGCCATGCACCCTGGCGATGCCGTCACCGACTTCCAAGACGGTGCCGACTTCGCGGACGTCGATCTGCTCGTCGAACTGCTCGATCTCTTGCTGGATGACCGACGCGATTTCACTTGCGTTGATGGACATGTTTTCTTTTGGTTTTCGAAAGTAGCAGGCACACTCCGTGTGCCGCCTGCTGACTTGTGGCTTTGCCGTGCTTAGGTTACGGCACACGGAGTGTGCCTACTACGATTTCTGTAACTTCGCCGCTGTGTTTTTGACTGCCGTTTTCCTCATTCGGTTTAGCTTGCCGGCGATGCTGGCGTCGTAGACAGTGTCGCCGACGCGGACGACCATCCCGCCGATCAGCGCGTCGTTAATCTCTGTCTGCAAATCGATGGGCCGTTTCAAATGGCTTTCCAGCGTTTGCTTCACCCGGTCGAGCAAATCGTCGGTCATCGCGGCCGCGGTCACCACGGTCACTTCCGCCCGACCGGCCTGGTCGTTGACCTGCTTGCGATAGCTGGCCGCGATGGCCGGCATCAAAGCAAAGCGCCCTTGCCGGGCGACCACTTTCAAAAAGCGGACCAATTCGCTGGACATCCGGCCGCCGCAAGCGTGATCGATAAGCTGCAACTTCTGCTCGCTGGCGATCCGCGGCGACGCCAGCGCCTCGGTGAACTTCGGCTGATGGCCCAGCACGTCGCGCACCAGCGATTCCAACTCGGTCAAGACAGTTGCCGTCACGCCGGCTTTTTCCGTCGTGGCAAGCAGCGCCTTGGCATAGGTCGCGGCAATCGATTCGTTTTGGGTTTCAGCCATTAGGTCTCAGGTACGACGGTCTTCCAAGGCCGTCGAAATGGAGTACGCTCGTTTTGAACGGCCTGGGAAGGCCCATCCTACGAGCGGAATCCGGTCTAATTCTCGCTGGGAAACTGCTTCAGCGCATCTTCAATCAGGTTGCGGTGATCGTCCGGTTTTACTTCGCGGCGGACCGCGTCGCTGGCGACCCGGAAGGCGATGTTGACGCTGTGCTGCGCGATTTCGCCGATGGCGGAATTCTTCGCCGCTTCGATTTCGCGCGTCGCCCGATCCTTCTCGGCCGCTGCCGCTTTACTGGCTTCGTCCAGGATCGACTGCTTCATCTCCTCGGCTTCTTTCTTCGCTCCGTCGAGCATCTCGCGCACCTTGCCGCCCGCCTCTTCCAACTGTTGTTGGTAATCGGCCAGCAGCTTCTCAGCCTCCTGCCGCCGGGCAGCGGCGCCTTCGATATCGTCGGCAATCCCCTGCTCACGCTTCGCCAGCCCCGCCATGATCGGCTTCCAAGCAAACTTGGTCAGCACGATTAATAGCAGGACGAAGACGATCAGCGTAACGATCGCTAGGTCCGGGTCGATGGAAAGCGGGTGATTGCTGGCCGGGCCGCTGTGGCCTGCATGGCTGGCACCGTGGCCACCGTCACCGCCGGAACCCTCGCCATCGTGGTCATGGCCGGAACCGTCGCCGTGATCGTGGCCGTTTTCGCCATCTTCACCACCGGCGTGCGTGTGACCGGGTTCTTCGTCCGCAGCCAGCAGTGCCGACGGACGATCAGCCAGCCACGCCGTGGCACAGATGCCTAGCAGCAATGCCAGACCATAGCGCGTCAATGTCGCCATCGTAAAATCCTTGTCTGGGATGTTCCCAACAAAACGAAGCCTAAAGCATACAAACGATCAGACCGAAGAAGGTCGCCCCTTCGATCAGGGCGGCGGCGATGATCATGGCCGTTTGGATGTTGCCGGCCACTTCGGGTTGCCGCGACATGCTTTCGACCGCGCTGCTGCCAATCTTGCCGATGCCGTAACCGGCCCCCAAGATGATCAGCCCCGCACCCACGGCCGCGCCCCACAGGACGTTCGTTTGGCTCAATTGGGTAACACCTTCGGGTACTTCTGGCTGTGCCATCGCCGCGGCGGGCATGATGACGAACGACATGACTGCGGCCAACAGGCCAACTTTTGCCAACTTGTTCACTCTGAAATCTCCTATCAACAAAACGAAATTGCGAAGTCTATTGCGAGTAGCCCGCCGACCGGCCGCGAGTCAGTGTTCGTGCACCGCCATGCCGATAAACAGGGCCGACAAAAATGTGAATATGTACGCTTGCAAAAACGCGACGAAAAGCTCCAGCATGCTGATCGCCAACGCCCCCAAAATACTGGCGATCGAAACGCCGATCATCAACGGGTGCGAGTAGGACGTGACGAACTCCAACGCTGCAATCACCGAAATGAAGGCCAGCAAGGCCCCCAGCACGACGTGCCCTGCTAACATGTTGGCGAACAGACGGACGGCCAACACAAAGTGCTTGATGAACAGCCCCAGCACTTCGATCAGGAAGATGCCGATCTTCAGCGGGAACATGTAAACCGGCAGATCCATGTGCGGCACCTGGTTCTTCCAAAACCCCAGCACGCCCATCTCTTTCGAGCCGGAGATAATGACGGTCGCAAACGTCAACAGCGCCAACACCACCGTGCATGCGAACGCCCCCGTTGGCGAACCAGCCCAGGGAACCATGCCGAGCAAATTGCACCCCAGCACGAAAAAGAACATCGTCCACAAGAACGGCAGGAACTTATCGGCCCCGTGGCCTATCGCCGGGCGGGCGACTTGATCGCGAATGAACAGCAGGAAAGTTTCAAACAGATTCCACAAACCGCCCTTGGGCCGTTCACCCGTGGAAACTTTCGAGGCGACCCAGGCAAAGATAGCGACGCAGCAGACGGCGACAAACACCTCGATCAGCATGAACTTGGTGATCTGCAGATCGAAGGATTCGATCACCGCATTGGGCTCGGTTTTACCGGCCGTCGCAAATTGCGGAATCTCGACGTGCCCGTCTTTGGAAATCCCCAAGTGGTCGAAGAACTTCGGGACGTGGAAGTACGTCGCGTCCTTCGTGTGACCGATCAGGTTTTCGGGGGATAGTGGGTTGCCGCCTGCCATGACGATCGGTTCCGATGTCTGCTTATGATTCTTGGGTGCTCGCCAGGGTTCTCGTTTCCGCCGGCTGCGTGATCAACAAAACTTCCATCAGCAGCATCACCTGATAGAAGCCGATCAGATAGAACGCAAACCCGGCATCGAGCAACGGGTGAGATTTTACGACCAACGCCAACAGCAACAACAGCGGCAAGCCCATCCGCACAAACATTCCCAGCAACATGCCGTTGAAGGCGTGAGAACCTGTAGCGGAACTCGCCAGAGTTCCGGAATCAATGGAATTCTCTGAGGCGATGTTTTGGCTGGCGGAATTTTTGGAAATTCCGCTACGCCGCCGCGACCACTCGGCAATGGCCAGACCCTTTAGCCCGGCCACCAGGCAAATTCCCCAAGCGGCCAATGCGGCAATCGCAGCAGGGTTGCCGCCGAGTGAAAAGGCAATCCCCAGCGCGATACCCAAGGCGATCAACAGCGCGCCGCATAGAACCGCGGCCTTGGCGAGGATGCCAAGACGCCCGAGGCGCTGGTGCCAGGCGAATAAGCTAGGCGTCACGGGTCGGCCCGTTGGTGTTGGTGGGCGACGATTTCGATTTCCCGGAAGTATTTGTGTTCCCCGCGGGAGCCGTCATCTTGATTAAGTGCCAAATCCCCAGGATCAAACCTAGGCTGAATCCAACCAAGGTGAATGCGGGCAACGAACCCAGCCGGCCATCCAGCCAGTAACCTCCCAAGCCCGGCAGCACCATTTCCAAACTGACGGTGGTGATTCGCGACGCCCAGGCGTAAGCCTTGGTGATGGACGAGCGCTCGTCAGATTCTGGAAACGTCACGGCGAAGCGGCAATCTGCACGTTGAAGATCGACGCAACCCTTTTGCTGGCAGTGGGTTAGGGGAATCTTTC